>JAHEIW010000157.1:2308-7546 GCA_024639185.1 Deltaproteobacteria bacterium
GTTCAATGGTAAGCAAATCACTATGGTACAACCCGCGCCGGTATTGTTCTCGGCGCTGACGCGTCCCCCCATCAAATGAACAAACTTTTTCACCAGCGCCAGACCGATGCCGGTGCCACGCGTTGACTGTGTGAGTGAATTGTCCACCCGGTAAAAATCATCAAAAATTCTTTTCAGCGCTCGTCGCGGAATTCCAGGTCCAAAATCGGAAACTGTAATTTTCATCCATCGGCTGTCCGGATAGGTCCGAATCATAATTTCTTTGCGCACTGCCGCCCGGCCGAATTTGATGCTGTTTTCAATCAGATTGATGAGTACCTGGATCATGGCTTCCCGATTATAGCGAAACGGACTCATGTCTTCCTGTACAAATTTCAGGGCATAGCCCTTCTGCTTGAGTTTGGCCTGCATCACCATTTGAACTTCGGCGACGACTTCCTCAAAGGTCCCAGATTTAAGATCCAGGGCCCGCTGCTTTTTCTCCAGCTTGGCCAGATCCAGTACATTGTTAATCAAACGGGTTAAACGGGAGCCCTCAGAATCGATAATTTGAAAATATTCCTGCTCCCGTTCCGGGTCCCTGGCAATGCCCCCGGCCAGCATCTCGATGTACATACGGATATTGGTCAATGGCGTTTTTAATTCGTGGGTGACCGATGACACAAATTGGGCCCGACGCTCGGAGAGGTCGACAAGAGCCTGAGCACTCTTGTAAATTGCAATTAAACCCAGCAAAAATATGGCCGCCAAAACCACCATCATCACCATCAGCGTCTGGCGACCCGCAGAGCGCGGAATTTCAGCGCTGCTCAAAGTGGCATTTAAAAAATCAAAGGGCGGCGGAAAGGCACGCTGTATAACCAGTTTGGGATCTTGTGCCGATACGCCGTCTTCAGCCATAGTGATCACCCGTCCTTGATCTAAAACCTGAAGTCGCAAATTGGCAAAGCCGGCCATTGGCTGTTGACGAAAGTATGTTTGTACAAGATGTTCTAAAAATGAACCCGTTTTAAGGATAAAACCCTGTCGGTAGATCTTTTGGTTGATCATGATGCGGCGAAAAATAAAAATTTGATTGCCTCCGATCAAAACCGATTGCATCGGCGCTACTTCCACCTGAAAGCTTTCCGCTTCCCGGGACGCGGCTGCCTCCAGGCCGGTGGCATCCGCCTCGCTCGCCGTCATTTCTGATGGCAATTCATCATCCGGTTTGCCGGCGAAACGACGGTCGGCAAGCGACGCACGCGCAGAAGGGCGCCGGCTGTAACTCTTTTTGGGTGCATACACGGTTGACGGCTCGGGGCTCCTGACCCCTTCGCCGGCTTGCTGCCGGGCCACATTCTGGGCCTGGGCTGCCGTTACCGCCTCCAATCGCTTTTCTTTTTGACCTAAAGCGGCTTTGGATTTCTTTGAGCGGCTTAAATCCAGATACTTTTCAGCAAAAACATCACCTTTTTTTTGCTCGGTTGGGGCAGACACTTCCGCCGGCGCACGGGCAATTTTATCCGTGACCGTTGTCCGGATGCGGTTAAATTCGCGATTGGCCGTTTCCATCTGGGTGACAGCATCTTTATGATCGGCGACAACAGCCTGCCCTTCCTGTGACAGCGGCGTCTGAAACGAGCCATCAGGATTGTTCTGGAAGTATCCAAGAATATAATTTTCAGCCGGCAGCTGCGATAGCGGCGAGCGATTCGTATCTGCACTGTCGCGATAACGCCCGGAAGGGCTCATAAAATAATTATACTCATCTATGACTCGCCCTTCCTCGCGCCGCACAAGGGCTTCAAGGGCCTGCTCGATCTCGTCAAACAGGGTGTTGGCAAAAAATTGCAGGGTGGCCGCCTCCTCCTGGGCCAGGCCGCGATAGGTCTGCCATACAAAATACCCCAGCGGCACCGACACGCACACACAAAAAACTGCGATGAGTAATTTTAAGCGTTTCATTTTTCAGGCTCCAGGCGGTAACCCTCACCCCGGATGGTGTTGATAAAAGGCGCATCGCCGATCAACTGCGCAATCTTTTTGCGAAGCTTCAACATGTGAATATCCACCGTACGCGTTTCAATATCGGCATCGGCATAGTGCCATACTTCAGTCAACAACTCCTTTTTAGAGACGATACGGTCCCGGTGGAAATGCAAATAGGTGATTATATCCATTTCTTTGCGCGTCAGTTCTATGCTTTTGCTGTTGGCTTGAGCGACCAGATTTTTGCCATCAAAAAAGATATCGTGAAATGTAAATTCAACATCACCTGGATTTTTCCCAGTCCGCCGCAGAACCGCTTCTATGCGCACCATTACTTCTCTGAGCGAGAAGGGTTTGCTGATATAATCATCGGCCCCGGCGTTGAAACCGGTGACGATATCATCCTCTGCGCCTTTGGCGGTAATCATGATGATGCCCTGAACGGGCTTTTTTTTTCGGATCTCTTTGCAGATTGAAAAGCCGTCGAGACTTGGCAACATCACATCCAGCAAGAGCAGATCGAAGGCCTCGTGCAAACCGGCCTTCAGGCCCTGGCCGCCATCCTCTATGCCTTTAACCTCGTAGCCATTGTAGACCAGGACATCGACAAGCCCGCGCAACAGGGCCGGGTCATCTTCGACGACAAGAATGCGCGCCTTCGGTCTTTCCATCTAATATTGCCTCCGCTTTTAGCTGAGCTAAATATTGGCCACAAAGGCACGAACCCGCCCGCCTGGCGTTGCTCGCACCCGCCCGCGTCGCCTGAGCGGCCCACGCCCGCCATGCGATGCCGCAAGGCGAGGCGGGCGGGTCGCGATGGCGGGCGTGGTGGCGGGCAGGGGAACACAAAGAATTCAAACTACTATTTTTAAAAGTAGTTATACTTCGTGTCTTCGTGGCGACATCAGCGTCAACGTTCGTCTGCAAAAGAACGATATCCCTGTAATGACAATATATCAGATCCTGCCGATTTCAAAGTAAAAGTTATGTAAAAATGTGTCCGTTCTTTTTTACATTTCTTTGAATTGTGTTTCAGCCGCATTGGATTAGAATTGTAAACATCAGGCAAATAAATCTCATGATGAATATTTGAAAACCGAAAGGAGTCACCCATGAATTCAACACGTCTGAAATCTTTTATTTTGATCGTGGTCCTGATCGCTGCAACTGGCGGCGCCCTGGCCTATTCGACCGGAGCCGGAAAAACATGGCTATCGGAACTATTTATGCCGGCAACACGCAGCCCTCAGGTGGTTTCCACACCGGTGAGCCTTGGCGGTCATCTGGTGCAACAAAAGGTCCTGCAGGGATCTTCCGGTCGCGTTAACTTATCCTTAACGCTGGCCGCCGCTGATGGCCTCTATGCGGATACCACCGTTGAGCGCAATGTCGATATGGTCATAGTTTTAGACCGCAGCGGTTCGATGAAAGGCCGCAAACTCGGTGATGCCCGACAGGCGGTGTCGCAGCTTTTATCCACACTGACGGCTAAAGACCGTTTTGCACTGGTCACGTATTCGGACGGGGTTCAGCGGGTTTCAGCCTTGAAATCCGTTAACAGCGCTCATCAACAGCAGTTGGCAAGCGCGATCGCCGGAGTAACCGCCGGTGGCGGCACCAACCTGGGCGCCGGTCTGCAGGCCGGGATCGATGTGTTGCTGGCCGGCAAAGAAATGGGAAACGTCCGCAAGCTGGTGCTCATATCCGATGGGCTGGCCAATAAAGGCATCACCGATGCCTGGCGCCTGGGCGCTATGGCTAACATCGCCGTTGAAAAGGAATTTGCCGTCAGCACCGTAGGTGTGGGCAATGATTTCAATGAGCAATTGATGACCGCCATCGCCGACCGCGGTGCCGGAAATTATTATTATCTGGAAAATCCGATGGCGTTTTTAGAAGTATTTCAAAAGGAGTTTTTCTATGCGCAGGCAACACTGGCCTCCAATGTGTCAATTTGGTTTCCTCAGAGTGATGGCCTGTCCCTGGTAGATGCCGCCGGCTACCCGATTACCCGGCAAAAAGATTATGCCGTCTTTTATCCTGGAAATTTGCGCTCCGGGCAAACCCGCAAACTGTTTCTGACAGTGCAGGTGCCCACCGCTTCGGCGGCAAGCTTTGAAATCGGCAACATTAAGGTCCGCTACCGTTTTAACGGTCAGTCAATGGAAACCGTGCTGGCCGAGTCTTTCAAAATCGCCTGTGTCGAGAATAAAAAAGAAGTGCAGGCGTCGATCGACAAAGCCTCCTGGGCTGAAAAGGTTATTCAGGAAGATTATAACCGTCTCAAACAGGAAGTGGCCGCAGATGTAAAAGCCGGAAAAAAGCAAAACGCTCTGAAGAAAATCCATCGTTACTACCAGGAGCAGGAATCGATCAATGCAACCGTAGGGTCGGCTGAAGTTCGTCAAAACCTGGATCGGGACCTCAAAGACCTGCAGCAACAGGTGGAAGATACCTTTACCGGTGAACCGGCAGCCGTATCACGCAAGCAAAAAGCCAGCTCGAAAGCCCTGCAGTATGAAGGTTATAGGGGCAGGCGTTAGCACGGCCTTTGGTCATTTTTCATATAATAAAGAAATTTATTTCGGGAGGAAATAATGATGGCACTTTTAACACGGTTGATCAGACTATTTAAGGCAGATCTTCATGGCGTCATGGATCAGATTGAAAACCAGGAACTGCTGCTCAAACAACATCTCAGAGATATGCAAACAGCGCTGATGCAAAAAGAGGCCAAACTGAAACAAATATGTCGAGCCCGGGATCAGGCCCGGCAGGAATATGAAAAAGCGGAAAAAAGGCGTGACGGCCTGGAGACTGACCTGGAGATCGCTTTAAAAAATGACAAAGACGATATCGGCCGTATGCTCATTAAAAAACTCAAACCGTTGACCGCGATTCAAGCTGACCGCCGCCAGCATCTCGATCGTCTCTCTGATGACATCAAACAGCTTCGGGAACATATCGAGCAGCAACAGCTGCAATATGAAAACCTGCAGCAAAAAGCCACAGAATATTTTCACCGCGCCGAACAACAGCGCTGGGAAGATTTCTCGTCGGAGGTATCGCCCGGTTTTGCGGTTCATGATGTGAGCCCAGAAGAAATTGAACTTGAGCTTTTGCAAAGGAAAGAAGCCATCAAAGGAGGGGCGACATCATGAAAAACACTGCCACCCCCATAAGGTCCACTATTGCCTGGGGCTTGCTCAGCGGGTTTGTCTATCTCCTGCTGAGTGTGCCCGCAAACGCAATCATTTTTTGGCCGAT
>JAHEIW010000431.1 GCA_024639185.1 Deltaproteobacteria bacterium
GCTTATCCCTTCAATACGAGCCGGTTGGCGTCGCACTTTACCTGGAAACAGATCAATTGCCAGCAGATTTAGCCTTCACGCAAAAAGAATACAAAAGCTATTGCCATGCGCTGGTGGCTGCCGGTGAGGGTGAAGTCCTGCTTTTGAAAAAAGAGCAAATGGGCTGCAAGCTGGGAACATCCGTTTTGGGATTAGAAAATGACATGGAGGCATACCTGGACGACGGGGTTCTGGAAAAATACGGTGTGGGGCTTTTTGAAACCGAAGAAGCTTCGGCTGCAACGATTCTCAAATCATCATACCTGGAAAAAGGTAAAACCCAGGCGGCTCTGGTTGCGCCGCTGTCCTATTTTAAGCAGGCGCCGCAGGTGGTTGTTTTTACCGCCAACAGTGAACAGGTGATGTGGCTGCTTTACGCATTGAATTATGAAAAAGGCGGCCGCATGGAGCTGCCTCAATCCGGGGGGGCTTTGGGGGGTTGTGCCGACATTACGGCCTTGCCCCTTTTGGAAGGGATCGCCAACATTACTTTTTTAGGTTTGGGGTGCAGGCTGAAGTCCTCGGTGGCCCCTAGCGATCTTATGCTGGGTGCACCCGGGGACCAATTGGAGTCGCTGGCCAACCATATTCTGGATATGGCCAAACCGATCGCCATGCTGAAAAAGCACAACGCCCCATCTTAAAAATAATCGGGACAATTAATTGTGGGTAATTTTTGGATTATCGGCGGCGGCAAATTTGGCCTCAGAGCAGCGCGAACGCTCCGCAAATTGGACGGCGCCAATCGTCTAACGATCGTCGAGAGGCGAAAAGCCGTTTGCAGGCGGTTGAACCAGGAGGGATTCGAGACTGTTTGCACAGACGGTATTCAATACCTTGAACGTAATCTGCCTGGCACTCATTTCCCGGACTGGATTATCCCGGCCATACCGGTGCATGTCGCCTATGAGTGGATCAGGAAAAAACTGTCGGGAACCCACCAGGAACAAAAAGTTGCCGTGCCGCATGAACTCGCCGATTCATTTCCGAATTCTGTAAAAACAGAAGACGGTCAGTACTATACGAGTATCGCCGATTTTAAATGCCCCCCAAACTGCAGGGAGCCGGATGATATCTGCACTCACACCGGCAAACCGCGGCCGATGATTCTACATGAATTTTTAAAATCAATTCAGTCGAAGGGCTTTAAATCCATTGTGCTCAAGAGCCATCAATTGGCGCCCGGGGTGGGTGGATACACACCGGCGGCTTTGTTTGATGTGCTAAATCAGATCAGGGACATGCCGGCACCTGTATTACTTTCGACGGCCTGCAGCTGTCACGGTGTGATGAATGCATTTCAGCTGCTAGCAGCCGCGGAATCAATCGGGCGGGGATGAACCCCGCCCCTACTTCTGATTTTTGCTTTCCGCGGTGTTCTGTCCACCGGAGCTTATAGCGAAGGTGCAAGCTCGCCCGCCTTCGCTTAATCAGCTTCGGCGCGGTAAACCAGAGCAAAAACGGGTCCTCAGACAACTGTCCTCTGTATTCTGACATCTGACCTCTGGCATCTGTCTTCTGTCCTCTGACCTCTGTCTTCTGTTCTCTGTCATCAATACATTGAATTAATCAGGTCGGAAAAGGCTTCGTTGACGAACTTGCGCTTGACCTTCATGGTGGGGGTGACTTCGCCGTCTTCTTCATACAGTTTTTTGGGCAGGATACAAAACTTTTTGACCTGTTCAACCCGGGCCAGGGTTTCGTTGACGGTCCTGACTTCACCGTCGATCAGTTTTTTGATGTCCGCATCCCGGGTCAGGTCTTTGTAAGTTGAAAATTGAATTTTGTGATCCTGGGCATATTTGACCACGTTGTCTTCATCGATCATGATCAAGCAGGTTAAATACTTGCGCCGGTCACCAATCACAACCGCATCATTGATATAGACGCTGGCCTTGAGCTTGTTTTCGATATACTGGGGTGTGATGTTCTTGCCGCCGGCGGTGACGATAATATCTTTTTTGCGATCGGTGATCTTTAAAAAACCATCTTCGTCCAGCTCGCCCACATCGCCGGAATGCAGCCAGCCGTCGACCA
>JAHEIW010000432.1 GCA_024639185.1 Deltaproteobacteria bacterium
CCAGCATCTCGGTTTGGATATAACCGGGAGAGACGCCATTAACCGTTATACCGTATGCTGCCAGCTCAGCTGCCATCGGCCGCAGCATCATAACGATCCCGCCCTTTGAGGCCGTACAGACGCTGTATTTATTTCCGCCGAAATCAGCCACCTCTGTGATGCAGGAGCCGGTGGCAATGATCCGGCCGTACCGGCGTTCGATCATATGCGGCAAAACGGCACGCGAGACATTAAAAAAGCCCCTGAGGTTGATATTGATGGCACGGTCCCAATCCTCATCTTGGCTTTCAACAAAGGGTTTGTCGATGACGATCCCGGCATTGCTCACCAGAATGTCGATTTGGCCGAAGGCTTTGATGGCTTCCTTGGCAATCAGCTCTGCCTGCTCACGCCGGGATACATCCGCCATGACAACAGTGGCCTGTCCGCCGGTCTTTTGGATGTCGTTTGCCACCGCCTGCCCTTTTTCTTTATTCGTCACGCCATTGATCACAACTTTGGCACCCTCTCTGGCAAAACGCTGCGCGATGCCTTTTCCAATGCCCCGTGTGCTCCCCGTAATAATGGCGACCTTTCCTTTTAAGTTCATCCTGATCTCCTTTGCATATGACTAAAGAAGTGACATGAGCGAAGAAATATCGTCGATGGTTTCAAATTCATAAATTTTTTGGATGACCGTTTCAATCTCTTCGGGTTTAAGTGCGTAAGCGGCCTGGTCCTTAAACTTATCTTCAATTTCTTTTTGGCTCAGGGGATTGCGCGGATCGCCGGATGGGGTGTCGACATATGTCTCAAAATTTTCCCCTTCTTGGGTCGTAATGACCACACGGGCAGAGATTTTATCTTCCGCAAAATAAGCCTTGTCAATATGCGGGTCGGTTTCAACTTTAACCTTGTTCGTCAGATTGTGAATATCTTCAGATTTTAAGTTTTCGGGCGTGTACCAGGCCGGACCCGGATGAATCCCCAATAGGGTCATCGCCACTGTGTAAGGTATGGAAAATTGGGCATCAACCATATCGGCCGGCTCATAGACTTCATGGGTTTTGACCCACGCAAATGAGTGGATAAATACTTCTTTTATCTGTTCCGGCTGCAAATCATTTTCCTGCTTTATCTGGGTCACACAATCCAGGGCCGCATGCTGCCACCTACATGAGGAATAAGGCTTTATGGCGATGTTGTTGAGCACCTCGTACTCTTGGCCCAGGCCAGCGGTCATTTTGTCATAATCGCATTGATCCGAGCCGGCCATGATCCAAAAACCGTTATCACCGTCAAGGATATAATTGTTGCCGACAAAACCATTATAGGCCAGTACGGCTGCGGTGGTGCCGGTCCAGCTGGGCCAGCCGGTTGGCTCTTTGACCCAATGAATGGGGCGCTCTGATATATCCCATCCCCATTTTTGGGTATTGGGCAGCGGTGCGGTCGCGCCGGCTACGCCATAGGCATGCAATGTTTTGGTCAAATCCAGATTCAATACTTTCGCAGCGGCGCAAACCGCGCTGAAAGTCTGCCAGGTCCCCACGCCCCAGACATTTTGAAGTCTTTCGTACGTGGGCTGAATGGCCAATCCAATACGGTCTCCAAGATCGTAGCCAATTAATATGGCGTTGATGACATCTTTGCCGGAGGCCTGGGTCCACTCGCCGATCGCCAATGCCGCCGGAATAAGCGACGCCCCGGGATGACCGATGCCCAGCAAGGTATCGTCATAATCAAGCGCATTGGCGGTTGTACCATTGACAAAAGCCGCCTGGATGGTCGGAACCTTAATTCCGCCGCCGACGATGGTGGCCTCTTCGCTTCCGCCCATGCTTACAATGGGCGTCATAATGGCCTTTCCAAGGTTGGTCTGAGATCCGCCGAACATGCAGCCGATGCTATCGAGGATAAATAGCTTGACTTTGTCGATAACCTCCCTGGGATAGTCTTCAATCTGGGTTTCGACAGCATAGGTCGCCAATTTTTTTGTGTACCATTTTTCCATAATTTACCCCCCCTGCTCATTAAAACGGGTTTCAATTGCATTTTAATGCATACGGCATTACCGATACGCCTTTGGGATCATTT
>JAHEIW010000433.1 GCA_024639185.1 Deltaproteobacteria bacterium
CAATAATTTTATCTTTTATGCCCGCATCGGTTATAAACTGTAAATAGCTATCGGTGGTCACGGCAAATCCTGGCGGTACCCGGATATCGGCTTTGATCATTTCCCCCAGGCTTGCATTTTTGCCGCCGACAATGGGAAGCGAATTTTTATCCAGTCTTTCAAATTCCAGGATATAATCCATTTTTGTATTCCTTCGACCTCCATCCTTTTGAATCCCCCGCCCTGGAAGGGAGGGGGATTCAGACAGGATGCGCGTGGGTAGAAAGCGAAAGGTTTTGACTGCTTAACCGCATGTTGTGGCTCGCTTGCCTTTCGCTGCATGTTTAACCGGCTCTTTTAACGATTTCGACCACTCCGCTGTCACCATCCACTTTGATGATATCGCCGGTCTTAATGACCTGGGTGGATACACCGGTACCGGTCACCGATGGGACACCGTATTCGCGGCAGACGATGGCCGCATGGCTTGTCAGACCACCGATATCTGTGACTGCGGCTTTGATTTTGGTAAATACCGGTGCCCAGGATGGGTTGGTGGACGGACAGACCAGAACCTCACCGGCCTGCAAATCCGTAATGTCTTTGAGTAGCTTGAGCACACGGGCCGGACCTTCGACGATACCGGCCGATGCGGCGAAGCCCTTGATCTCGGAGACATCTTCGCCGGCGGTTGCGTCAACCCCCTTGAGCCATTCCTGGACTTTGTCGGTGGTGATACCCCACAGCATGATGGTAAAGGGCTCGGCCACTTCTTCGGGCGGGACGCCCAGCGCCGGAGTCGGGTTCCACTGACCGGCGGCCTCAAGGATTTTACGGCGCTTTTCGGCTTTGGACTTATAGTAACTCCCGCGCATGGGAATATCCACACCCAGCGCCCAACCGGTTGCGACTTCGGTCAGAAGCTGCGGAATCTCATAGCGATTGAACATAAAAATGTCATCGACCTGGTTTAGCATGCCGTTATTGACCAACAGCTTCCCGAAATCTCTGATTTTGTCAAACCAGATGGTGTGGAACCAGTGTTCAACCCAGAACAGATGGTCTTCAGCATAACGGTAAATGGTTCGAATCGTGTTGTAGGCATCATCAAAGGCCTTGCGATCTTCATCGGTCTTGATGAGGCCGCGATATTCAGCTACAACTTCATCTCTTTGCTTTTCAATCTCATCCAAGGAGCGCTCGATGGTCTCGCCCTTTTCCAGCCGTTGGACATAATCTTTCATGTAACTGTAGGGAATGTCCGGATCGGTCAGCCAGCTGCCCTCGTAATGGAACCAGCCGCTGCCACAGGATACATAAAACCAGGGATCACTGGCTTTCTCATATTCCGCAAGCCAATTTTTTCCATCCGCTGATTTTTCCAGTTCCGCTACCTTGTCTTCCACCGATTTGTCGCTCTTGAGTATGGCGGAAACGTCCTTGGCAGAATTGGCCATTTTGGAAAGGCGGACCAGTTCTTCTTCGGGCTTAAACATCGATACATAAGCGCCGGCAACCATCTTGCCGATGGCGCTTTCACTGATTCCGGGGAAAAGCTTGCGGGTGACATCGGCAAACATGAGATAAGCCAGATAGGTCAGGTTCAGCATTTCAAAATGATACTGCCAGCCCTTGAACATCTGATTGACCAGCTTGTCAAAGGATTCAATCAAATAATAGCTGTCGTAGACGCCGGTGGGCGCCGGCAGAACTTCATCATCGGGAACAAATTTGGGCAACTCGCCGGGGACCTTAACGGCAGCCATTTCTTCACCGAGGGCTTTGAATTTGGTCAGCCATTTGTCCCAGAGCTCTTCATAGTGTTCAAACACATAAAATACGCGCTTTTCAAAATGCGCGGCTTTCTCACCGATGATTTCATCCGGCGGCGGTGCAATGGCGCAGATGTACATGTAACACCCCATCATACGCTGGGCGATACCCTGGGCCGGCGGGATGCAAAATACCCGGGTAGTGTACTGGGAGAGGGCGATCTGCCAGGCTTCCTGAAAAATTAGATCCAGTGGCGGCACAGGTTCAGGAGCATGAATTTTGTCCTGATACCAGAATTGCGCTTTTTCCCATTCCG
>JAHEIW010000158.1 GCA_024639185.1 Deltaproteobacteria bacterium
ATCCCCGCCCGCAAAAGCTGCCAGCAAGCCAGTGGCCCGTTTTTTTTACGAAGACAGATCTTTGAAGGCCTCTTCAACAGTGTCTTTGATGGGGATCATAGCCGTAAAACCGCTGACCTCAAAAATTTCATACACATAGGGGGTTAAAGCGGCCAGCGCCACTTTACCTTCCCTGCGTCTGATTTCTTTGGCAGCACCCAGGATAACACGCAACCCGCCACTGCTCAGATACTCCAGCGCAGTCAGATCAAACAACAACCGCTGGGTATCTTCCGCCATTGTGTTTTTGATGGTTTCTTCTGCTGTTGACGCCGTTGCTGCATCCAGCCGCCCTTTGATAGCAAAGACCAAAATTTCATTTTCCACTCTGTGCTCGATTTCCATTTTTAAATCCTCTCCGATTTCATCAAAAAAGGTTAGACATTTTTGTTAGGGTCAACTTATTTTTGCCATTCTTTCTTTCATAATGAAGCTCATCCATTAGTTTGCGCACAATATGAATTCCGAGACCTCCGATACGGACATCAATCAAATCATCAGGGATTTCCGGATCTTCTTTTTCGAGCGGATTAAATGGAATGCCTTCATCTTCTATGACCAATGTTAGCCGATTGTTCTCCAGGTTCAATGCAAACCGGGTAATATGCTCCTGATCGTCTTTAAACCCATAACAGACAATATTGGTGAACAATTCATCCAGGCAGACATTAATATCTGTAAGGCACGCTTCTGACAACCCGGAGGATTGACCAAATGTATTCAAATGCTGGCTTAAGGTTTCCAGCTCGGACAGATCGTTTTTGAGCTCGAACGAATATTGGTGGGATTTCATATGCGTTTCATCTGGCAAAAACCGTATGAACGACCATTAATTGGAACATCCGTGTAAAAACAGAATAAAACCATATTCAACATGCATCCAGAGCATCCGCTAGCTGTTGAACGCCATCGAGATCAAAGTCTTCCGCCAGTTGGAGAATACGTTTGCTGAGCGGCACACAGGCATCTGAGTGGGTCTTGATATCCTCAGCAACGGCATTCAGGGTCATGACATCCCCCATCTCGGCTGCATCGCGAATGCGTCTGGCAATATCCTGTGCGAATTCAGAAGGGATAGCGGCAATCTCTTCATCGGATAGTTTACAGACGTTTACTTCAGCAGAGGCACCCAGACCCTGAGCGGAAACGAGAGCTCGGTTGAGGGCATTTTCAAGATCCGCAAATGTCAAATTTAACTCTTTGGATGGCGGGGGTTGCTTTTCAACCCCTTTGACGAGTTTCTCCAGACTTACCGTAGCAGCCTGCAGGTCGGTGGCTGCCAGATTACCGGCCAATCCTTTGAGATTGTGCACCAGGCTATGCGCGTGATCAAAATCTTTTGCATCAAGCGCATCACGGATGTCATTTGCGGCCGCGTTGTAATCGGCACCAAAGTTTAAAAGCAGCTTGCGATAAAGCGTTTTGTTGCCCTGTAATCGCTTTAATCCATCGGCCAGATCAAAGCCCGGCAAAGCGTCCGGCAGCTCCGCCGCTTCAGGCACCGCCGCATTCATCTCTGGGCGCTCGACTGAGTTATCCGGTTGTTGAATTTGCTCTCGTTTTTCACTTGGCCGAATCCATTTCTGCAGGGTGGAAAATAGCTGTTCCGGGTCAATCGGTTTGGTCACATGACCATTCATCCCGGCCTGCAAACTTTTAGCTTCATCCCCGGCCATGGCATGTGCCGTCATGGCAATGATAGGCACATTTCGGATTTCGGATTTCAGATTGCGGATTTCCCGCGTGGCCGTATACCCATCCATTACCGGCATCTGAACATCCATGAGTACCGCATCATATTTGTTTTCCTTTACGGCGTCGACGGCCTCCTGGCCGTTGGTGGCCAGGTTAACATTCAAACCGGCTCCCTCAAGAATTTCCTTAGCCACCTGCTGGTTGATTTCATTATCTTCGACCAACAGCACATGTGCCCCTTGAATGTGTTTCAACGCTTTGGCTTTCTGTTCGTGTTTATGCGCAACCCGCGAATTTTCGGGCACCGCCTCGCCAAATGCCTGCATGATGGCGTCAAACAGCATCGAAGAGCCGACCGGTTTAAGGAGGAAGCCCTCGAGTCCAACTTCTTCCGCTTGCTGAATGACCTCTTCGCGGCCGTAAGCGGTCACCATAACGATGGCTGGAATTTTGCTCAAATCTTTGTGATGTTTAATGCGTTTGGAGGCCTCGATGCCGTCCATATCCGGCATCTGCCAATCCATGACCACCAGCTCAAATGATTTATCTTTATCGGCGGCTTCAAGTTCGCTGATTCCCTCGGGACCGGATGCGGCCACCGTAACCTCAAAGGTAAAAGATTCCAGCATCTCCTGTAAAATGTCTCTTGAGGTGGCATTGTCATCCACCACCAAAACCTTCATGCCGCGCATTTCAGATACAGGCTTATATTGCTTTTTGGCTTTCTCTTTTCCCAGGCCGAAGTCGGCCGTAAAGCTGAACGTGCTGCCCCGGCCCTGCTCGCTTTCCACCCAGATTTTGCCGCCCATCATCTCTGCCAGCCGCTTGCTGATCGTCAGTCCCAAACCGGTGCCGCCATATTTGCGGGTAGTAGAAGAATCTGCCTGCACAAACGGTTGAAACAGTTTGGCCGCTTGCTCGGCCGTCATGCCAATGCCGGTATCTTGTACCGAAAATTTTAGAGTTAGCTGTGCGTTGTCTTTTTTGACCAGTTCGGTGGCGATCACAATCTCGCCCTTGTCAGTAAATTTAACAGCGTTGTTTGACAAATTGATGAGAATTTGGCCCAGGCGCAGGGGATCGCCGACCAGCGACCTCGGCACGGATGGATCGGTCTTAAACAGCAACTCCAGCCCTTTTTCCTGGGTCTTGATACCCACCAGGGTGGAAATGTTATCGAGGGTATCCTCTAATTGGAAATTCACAGACTCCATGTCCAATTTGCCGGCTTCGATCTTTGAAAAGTCCAGAATGTCGTTGATGATACCCAGAAGGGATTTGGCGGAAATATCCACCTTTTTCAGGTAGTCATATTGCTTGGCGGTAAGGTCGGTTTTCATGGCCAGATGCGCCATACCCATGATGGCATTCATCGGCGTGCGGATTTCATGGCTCATGTTCGCTAAAAATTCGCTTTTGGCCTGGGTGGCATCTTCAGCCTCATTTCTAGCCTCATCGAGATCTTCCATCATGTTCAGCATGGCCAGGCGGGCTTCATCCAGCTCATTGACACGATTTTCAAGGGCTTCATTTGCGGCTTGGGATTCTGTATATAAGCGCGCGTTTTCAAGCGCAATCCCCAGGTTGGCGGCAATCGTGCTCACCAGGCGCAAATCGTCCTGGGTGTACCGATGCGGTTCGGGATGCTGCGCGCTGAGAACGCCCGTTGCCTCTTTTCCGATTAAAATGGGCACGCCCAGATAGGTTTCGCATTCGCCGGATGCCATGACGACCCCCTGGTCGATCTGTTCCTGTGCGGTTTCGCACAACAGCGGTTGCGCCGATTCTATGATCTTAGAGGTCAAGCCTTCACCCAGTGTCATCGCCGGCTGCTGCCTTTGCTGGTTACCGGCCTTGTAATAAGGGAAACTGATCGTTTGGGTCTGCCTGTCATACAAAGCAATGTAGAGGGTGTGAGCATTAAGCATTTCATTGAGCGTCCGGCTGGCAAGGTCAATCATCTTTTGAAAATCCAGCTCGCCACTCAGATCCTGCACGACGCGATTGATGATTGACAGTTCTGTGAAGGAATTCTTTAATTTCTGAGTCATGCTGTTGAAGGCGGCTGAAAAATCCCCCATAAAATCAACTTCACGACTGAAATCACCCGTGGCGATCTGCTGGGTCGTCCAGGTCAGATGCCTTAAACTGGCCTGCAAATTTTTGAGCGATTGCAGGATGAGCATTTTCCCTTTGGGCGCTTCAAAACTCAAATCCCCCCTGGCCAGGGTGTAAATCAGCTCTGTAACGCCGTTATACTCAGCGATGAATTTGTTGACGTAGCTGACCGCCTGCTTGATTTCATTATCCGGATAACCATCAGGCAGCTCGATAGATGTCGGCTTTTTACCCTCGAGAATCAGATAAAAAACTTCGGTTATTCTATCGATATCTTCTTCTTTTACCTTAAGCATTCGTTGAATCCTTAGACAACTGCTCTGGCTTCAAACCGGCAGACCCTGTCACCGGAACACCAGCAGTCGACCTCCTTGGCGCTAAAATTTTTACCGGTGTATTCAGACAGCAACCCGCTGATAAACCCCTCATCGTAAGTGCAGATGGTTTCATCACTGGCCGGCAATCCGGAACAATCCAGATCTTCTGCGACGGTTAGCTTGAAGGCCATGCTTTCAAGGTCGGCTTCTTCGATTCGTAAAATACCGATTTTGAGTTTTTTAAGCAATTCCTGAAGCTCAACCACAAATTCATTAAAATCATCTTTGCTAGTGATCAACTCCTTGCAAAACTCTTTGCCGGCATGCCTGCCGGCCTCGTAAAATATTTTATCGGCAGTTTCAGCATCGAATTGCTTAATGAGCACATCTCTGAGGGTAAACTGCATCAGCCGGTAAACGCTCACATCCATGGTATTTCCCAGGTTGGGACGACCTTCCCCGATATTGCCAATCATGTTCCAGTCGAACTTGAGTTCATCTCTTTCTTCTTTAAACATTTCTATCCTCCTTATTGTACAATTTTGTACTTTTCACCATGACCCAACTGAAGCATCAACTCGTTAATTTCCTGCTTGAGCTCGATCATCTTCTTTTCGCGCCCGAAGGCGACCTTACTAAACCGCTCCAGTTCATCCACCTTCTGCCGCAAAATCTCTTCCATCTGTTTGCGATCGCTGATATCCTGGGCAAAAATGGCCACTCCGATGGTAGCACCGGTCTTATCCTGAACCGGATAATAATTATGGTGAAAAACCATTCCGTTCCAAACATCCTCAAAATCTGCAGGATGCCCGGTTTGCAGGACATTGTTAAAACGAACTTTTCTGGATTCCCGCAGATCTTGCGGTAAGATATCAAACCGATTTTGCCCGATAAGTTCTTCCGGTCGCCGGTGATGCCTGCGCGCGGCGGTCTTATTGACCGCAATAATAGTGCCCTCTTTATCCAACAGAAGCAGGGACTCCTGGGTCGCATCCAGCAGGCCGCGGGCGGTCGCTCTGCTTGTTCTTAAAGCCTCCTCGATCTCTTTGCGTTCGCTGATATCGCGAAAAACGACCACCGTACCGGCAATGGAACCATTCTTGCGCATCGGGACACTGGTGTATTCTACAGGAAATGAGGTACCGTCTTTGCGCCACAGGACCTCGTCATCGCGGTTGCCGATTGTGCCCCGCGTCAGGCTGTGGTACATCGGGCACTCTTCTAGCGGATAGGGGGTTCCATCAGCCCGGGTGTGGTGAATCAGCGCATGGATCTTTTGGCCAATCAGTTCAGCGGCTTCAAAACCCAGCATGGCCAATCCGGCCGGATTGATAAAGTTTACCAGACCATCGTCTGCGACGCCAAAGATACCCTCATGTGCGGATTCGAGCAGCAAGCGGCTGCGTTCCTCGGCCTGTTCAAGTTGCGCTTGATTTTTTTGCAGTTCGGTGGTTCTTTCCTTAACACGAAATTCAAGCTGGTCATGGGATTTCTGAAGAGCACGCCCGGCACGCTCCTCGATGACCACCGCGAACATCAGAGAGCCCAGCGCCAGAAAAACCGTAATTCCTAACACTGTCAGGATCACCGTGCGTGTAACGTAATAGGGGCCGAGGGCATCGGCTTCATCGATTTCGGTGGCCAATCCGACACCCAGCTTGTCATCCCATAACCAGGCGCCGTAAACCGGCACACCCCGGTAATCGCGGTATCCGGTTACATTCATGCCGGCTTTCCCCTGGGTGGCTTCCTGGGCCATGAGGGTCAGCGGCTGCTGGTATCTGGGAACCGCTGCAGTAAAGCCCTGGGTCAAATCATTGCCGGGATCACGCACGCTGACTGCGAGAATACTGATTTCATCCTGGCCGAGCAACCCGGATTTGCGTAAATCATCTTCAAAACGACTTGCGGAAAGCAGTTTGCCATAGCGGCCGAAAGCATATGTTTCTCCGCTTTTGCCGATCCGCCCCAGCTGAATCAGCCGGGTAAATTCCCCGGATGGATCGATTTGTTGGGCAACGACGGCAATGATTTTTTCCTGGCTATTTTTGACAGGTGCTGCGATAAACATGGCTGGCTTATTTTCAGGCTTCCGACCTGAAGATGCGCCCAAGGCACCATGGGACCATATGGGCGGCACCATAACAGGCCAACCCCGAAATGCCCGGTTGATAAGATCCAGGGACTGATTGGCGATCACATTTTTGGCCCCAATGTTATCATCACGCATGGATGCGATATTGATAAAATCCGGCGAGATAATAAAAAAATTTTCGGCCTGCCCAAACAGGTCCATTCGGCGCCAAAAAAAACCACGTAGCTCCTGTAAAGCCTCGCTTTTTAACAAGGCGTCCTTATCGCGGGCGACATTCAACTGGCGCTGGACCAAGGCAATCAATTCCTGGTCATTAGCTAGTTGTCTGACTTGAAATTTGTGTGATTCCACCCACAAATTCAAAGACTCCTGGGTGGTTTGCAATACAATTTGCAGGGCCTCGCCGGCATCGGCCTGAATTTTCGCTTTGACCCGGTTCAGGGCGAACCCGGTCAGAAAGGTCACCATTACAATGAAGCCAATGGCTAAAATTAGCAAGATGCCTAATTTTTTGATGGATCCGAGCTGAGATGCTTTTTGATTTTTTGTGAAACCCAGTAGCAGCGAGCGGGACATAATATGCCTCAAAATAAAACTTTAAAAGATGGCGCCAGCTTAACCCCCGGGCGTTGGCGCTCATGGGTTGCGCAGGCAATAGCCATACCGGGTTACGCTCAAAAACGGGCTGTACAGATATGATATCCGAAATCTTTAAAATTGTCGTTTCATCAATAGCATTGACCTGGGCATAGTTCAACAAATAAGGGAACGCAAACACCGGTAGAAAAAGGATTAGCCTCTGGCGGTTCTATCCTGGCGGCTGGCAGCATCCAAGGTGTCAGGTTTCACTGGCATCTGTCTTCTGCAATCGCTTTACTGACACCTGAACACTGACACCTGAACACTAAAATCTTAAAATACTGATAAAATTGTAATTGAATCTACTGCCTGGATGTCTGTTGCCAGTGGTAAGTGGCAAACCGCCATAAACCAATACCCAATACCTATTACCCAATATGCTAAAACAAATCATCCCCTTCCCAGCCCGGCATCTGACCGTGCTGCTGGAGATATTGCTGCAGCAGTTCACTTTCCCGCTGCGAATACATTTTGTTTTCTTCATATGTGAAAAAAGCAGCATTTTGATTGTCTTTGAGGGCCGATAAAAGATCCTGCTTCAAATTTGCCGTGCCGTTGATGCTCAGC
>JAHEIW010000434.1 GCA_024639185.1 Deltaproteobacteria bacterium
CGCCTGAAACCGCATTGGTGGATAGGTTTTTGCGTATCAGGTTCTTTTTATTGACCCAGAAGCGAAGAGCGGCGCGCCGGTCGGCCGGCCTGGCATAATCAATTCCAATGCGGGGGCCTTTTTTAATGAACCGCTGCGGTAGCAACATCTGTGCTTCCACCCATAGTTTGCGGCCGCCGGCAAGGTCCTGACCATTAAAGGCTTTATCAATGGCCAGCGCCTGGCATAATTTAGCCGGGCCATTTGTTAGATCTTTGCCGGTTCGGCCCCGATGGCGCTGCATCTGCACTAAACCATCCATTGGCACCAATGCCCGAATGAGTATGGCACAGGGATTTTCTTCTTTCTCGGTTACGACGTTCAGCAAATAATGCATCCCGTAAACAAAATACACGTAGGCCACGCCAGCAGGCCCAAACATGACCGCATTGCGTGCTGTTTTGCCCCTGAAAGCATGACAGGCGCTGTCGGATGCACCCAGGTAAGCTTCGGTCTCGCATATCAGGCCGCTCAGGACATGGCCTCTGTATTTTCGGACAAGCTTTTTCCCCAGCAGTTCGCGGGCGACGACCCGGGTGTCGCGCACATAGAAATCATGTTTTAAGATAGCCATCATACAGGACGAGATATTGCTTATTTTTGGAAGGTTACATGTAATTGTTTTTGATCACCGCTTCCAGCGGTCTTATTTTGATGGTGCCCGGCCCTTTGGATTCGATGTACAGCACAAAATCGTCGTAGAGTCCGCCCAGCAAAATATCGATTCTACGGGTTCGTTTGATAAAAATTCCATTTTTGTCATAAACAATCTTACCCTTGCCGTCTTTAACAATGGTAATGGCAAAGAGGTCCTGCTTGCCGACTTTGACCGAAAAGCGGTCACCTGATTTAAAGCTGCTGTCAACGAGCTCATTTTTGTGAATGAATATACCTTTACGGTCGGCGTCGTAATTCGCCACGGGCAAACCGGCAATATCGTTTTCAGATACCATCGATGGTTTCCTTTAGCGCTAAAATTATCTTTCTGCCCATATCATGAACCGCGGTCAGTTTCCATGGCAAAATTGGGAAATCAAAGACCCGCTCAAATTTGACAGACCCACCGCCATCCATTAAACTTTTAGATATGATCGTGCATAAATCAAAACCATTCTGGATCGCCGGCAGCCTTTTTCTGCTGACATTTATCGTCCTTTTCAGCATCCGTTTGGGCATACTGGAGAAGGTATTTTTTCGGCCGCGATCGCTTTCTGTCGCCTCCATCGATACGGTTTCTGAGCGCGATACCTGGATGAACATCTTTCAGGATAAGCGCAAAATCGGTTTTTCCCACACCCGTTTTGATATGGAACCAACCGGCTACCGCCTGACCGAAACCGTGCACATGCGTATCAATACCATGGGGATGATTCAGAATATCAGCCTGAACACCAAGAGCCGTCTAAATCCGGATTTTACACTGCAGGCGGTTGATTTCGAAATCAGTTCAGGCCGGTTTCGCTTTTCAGTTGAGGGTACCGTTGACGGAAATAGCCTGCAGGTGACAACCCGGAGCGCCGGTGCGCCTCGTAAGCTGGAAATCCCGCTTACAGAAAAACTCTATTTAATGAACGGCATCATGGATGCAGTCGCCGCCACCCAACTTAAAGCCGGTGACAAATACGCGTTTAAAATTTTCGATCCGGCCTCCATGGGGCAGGTTGATGTCATTGTGGATGTAATCGGTCCCGAACGCATCGAGATCGGGGGCATCGAACAATCGGCCACGAAAATTTCACTAAATTTCAAGGGTGTCTCCCAGCTGGCCTGGATCGGCAAAGATGGTGATATCATCAAGGAAAAAGGATTGCTGGGTATCAGTTTGATAAAGACCGACCGCAAAGATGCCCTGGATGGGCTGGCTGTTCAGTCGAGCCCGGATCTGACGGCATTTGCTTCGGTGGCCTCCAACGCCCGGATTAAAGATGCGCAGGCATTGAGTGTTTTGCGGATAAAAATCGAGGGCATCCCTTTCGAGAAACTGCAACTGCATGGAGGCCGCCAAACCCTTAATGGAC
>JAHEIW010000051.1:0-2664 GCA_024639185.1 Deltaproteobacteria bacterium
CGGCATTATGATCGGCCTCTTTGGGCTCGGCGCTTTCTGGATACCGCTTTTGCTGTTATTGACCAGTATCCATTTTTTTGGCGACCATCCGATCAAGGCGAAAATTTCAACTCTGCTCGGCGGTATCCTGCTGGTGGTGACTACCGGCAGCCTGCTGGCTGTGCGCCAGGACAGCTATGTGCTATTCGACAACCGTTTTTCAGCCGGCGGTCTGATCGGCATTCCGTTAAAAGCCTTCCTGACCCAATACACCAATTTCACCGGCACGCTAATCATATTGACTCTGCTGTGGATCGTCGGTTTCATTCTGGCCACCGGTTTTTCCCTGATTGCATTTGGTCTAAAATGCTGGGATTGGGTTTCTGCGATCGCAGACCGCTTCATGACGCTTTATCTCAAATGGAAGGAACGTCGCGAGCGCTCAAAGAAGTTTTCCCAGGTTGATCGCAAAACCACGCGAGCCAAAGCTAAAAAAATCAAAATTAAAGCCACCGCGGCCAAGCCGATCAAGCCCGTTGCGGCGCCCAAGCAGGAAGAATTTAAGTTTATGAAAACCGGCAAGGGTTTCCAGCTGCCTTCGATCAATTTTTTGGAGGAGCCCGAATTTCAAATCGGTTCAGCCGACAACGAGAATTTACGAATGCAGTCCCAGCTGCTTGAAAAAAAACTTGAGGATTTCGCTGTTCAGGGAAGAGTTGTTGAGGTCGCCCCCGGTCCGGTTGTCACAACTTTTGAATATGAACCGGCCCCCGGTGTTAAAATTAACAAAATCGTGAACCTGACAGATGATCTGGCACTGGCCATGCGGGCAACCAGCATTCGGATTGTGGCGCCGATTCCGGGCAAAGCTGTCATTGGCATCGAGGTCCCCAATACCGATCGCCAGGTGGTTAAATTCAAAGACATCATTGCATCCAGCACTTTTGAAAAGTCCAAATCCAAGCTAACGCTTTGTCTGGGAAAGGATATTGTCGGTAACCCGGTCGTGGCCCAACTGGAGAAAATGCCCCACCTTTTGATTGCAGGCGCAACCGGCACCGGTAAAAGCGTGGCGTTAAATGCCATGATTTGCAGCCTGCTGTATAAGTCCAAACCGGATGAAGTCAAGGTTATTATGGTCGACCCCAAACGTATCGAGCTGTCCAGCTACGATGGTATCCCTCATCTGATAACCCCGGTGGTCACGAATCCAAAGAAAGCCACCAATGCGCTTTTTTGGGCGGTGCGTGAAATGGAGCGCCGTTATGAACTGCTCTCGCAAATGACAGCCCGCAATATCAAACAGTACAACAATAAGGTGGCCAAGGCCCAGAAGTCGGCTGACAAGGAACCGCCGGAGATGCTGCCCTATATCGTGATCGTTATCGATGAGCTTGCCGACCTGATGATGCTGGCTTCGCGGGATGTTGAAGTGGCCCTGACGCGGCTGGCTCAGATGGCGCGGGCTGCCGGTATCCATCTGATTTTAGCCACCCAGCGGCCTTCAGTGGATGTTTTAACCGGCATCATCAAAGCCAACTTTCCGACCCGTCTGACATTTCAGGTTTCGTCCCGAACCGATTCGCGAACCATCATCGATGCCAATGGTGCTGAAAATCTGCTTGGCAACGGAGATATGTTATTCATGCCACCCGGGACCGCAAAGCTGCAGCGTATTCACGGCGCCTATATTTCTGAAAACGAGTTAAGTCAGATCACGGCATTTTTAAGAGGCCAGGATAAACCCGCATACGATGAAAAAGTAACTGAAGCAGTCGCCATCCAGCCGGCCGAATCTGACGATGACGAGTATGATGAGCGCTATGATGATGCTGTGGCGCTTATCACAAAAAATGGACAGGCCTCCATCTCAATGATTCAGCGCCATTTGCGAATCGGCTACAATCGCGCAGCCCGCATTATCGAAAAGATGGAAAAAGAGGGCATCGTCGGCCCTTCAGACGGTGCCAAGCCGAGGGAAGTGCTGGTTACCAGTTATGATCGTAAGACATAGCTTTAGGTGTCAGGTGTCGGTGTTCAGGTGTCAGGTTTCAGAGGACAGAAGTCAGACGACAGAAGACAGATGAAAAACTGTAGTACGTGGCGGCCTTTCTGTCTTCTGTTTTCTGTTCTCTGTCATCTGTTTGTTGCCTCCTGACACCTGACACCCGAAACCTGACACCTGGTAATGCCCCACTAATAGAAACTGACGATGAATATTGACAGAGAGCTCGTTTCAGCTACAAAGGGGTTCCTTGAAGAAGACGAAGGCCGCTGCCTGTACGATGTTGCCCTCAAAGCCAGTCGCCTGGGGCCCTGTCTGGAGATCGGCAGCTATTGCGGTAAATCGGCAATTTATATCGGTATGGCCTGCCAGCAAAACAGCGGCATTCTTTTTTCCATCGACCATCATAGCGGCTCTGAAGAACAACAGCCCGGTCAGTCCTATTTTGATCCCGAACTATTTGATCCCAAACTGCATCGCGTGAACACATTTTGCGAATTTCGCAAAACAATTGAAAAGGCCGGCATAGCCGATACGGTCGTGGCCATGGTCGGTCGCTCTGATGTCGCTGCCCGATGCTGGACCACGCCGTTGAGCATGGTGTTTATCGACGGGGGACACACCTTTGAAGCTGCCCTCAGTGATTATTCCTGTTGGTCTCCTCATATCATGGCGGGCGG
>JAHEIW010000051.1:2764-8784 GCA_024639185.1 Deltaproteobacteria bacterium
CTGATGTCGCTGCCCGATGCTGGACCACGCCGTTGAGCATGGTGTTTATCGACGGGGGACACACCTTTGAAGCTGCCCTCAGTGATTATTCCTGTTGGTCTCCTCATATCATGGCGGGCGGCTATCTGTTGATCCACGATATTTTCATAAACCCATCTGAAGGCGGTCAGGCGCCCCGCCGCGTTTTTGACCTGGCGTTAGCCACCGGTCAATGGGATGCCTTATCGATGATCCGAACCCTGGGTGTGCTGCAGCGGAAAAAATAACAAGTGTCACGTGTTACGGGTTGCGAGACGCGGGTCATGGGCAACCGCGTCCAGTTTGCCATCTTTTAACTCGTAACTCGTAACCCGTAACGCGAAACGCTTCAATTCTCTTTTCTCAAATACACCACCAGACTCTTGCCCAAAATAGGATTCAGTAACTTATCAATCCAGGCCACCAGATACGGTTGTTTGATGATATCCCAGGTCAGAAAACGATGGTAGAGGTTCACCGTGGTCAGATCTGATCGATCCGGTCCCAGCAGACATTTCAACCACCAATAGGGGGTATGCAGGCTGTGGGCATAGTGGCTGTACCAGCATTCCGTGCCGAAACTCTCGAGCAAGGCAATGAGGTTTTCTTTGCGGTATATGCGGATATGGCCATTATCTGTTTGTGGGTACGCTTTTGAAAGGGCCCAGCAGATGCGCTCTGGCCAGAAACGCGGTACGCTGACAGCCAGGTTATGGCCCGATTTTAAGACCCGGATGATCTCGCCGGCCGCCTGGTGATCGTCGGCAATGTGCTCCAAAACTTCCGAGCAAATGACCAGATCAAAAAAATTGTCATCAAACGGCAACGCACTGATATCGGCCATCGTCAGGCCCCATCCGCCGCCGCCATTCTGGCCCCATTTGTCATGCAATTGCAGCCGTTGTTTGGCCGCGCTGAGCTCGGTTGCGCTCAAATCGGTGCCAATGGCCATCACCTTTTCAAAGCCATAAGCAGCACAGGTATGCCGGCCCGATCCGCAGCCGATGTCCAGAATGCGGTAACCCTTTCTGATCCCCAGTTTTTTTAAATCAACGGTGACCACGAATTGCCTCCCGATACACGTTGACGGTTCTCTGGGCGGCCTTCATCCAGGTAAAATGTTGCTGAACCCGCTGATAACCGGCACGGCTCAATTTTTGAGCCAGGTGCGGCTGCTGCAATATATTTAGAATTGCATCGGCCAGCGCATGATGGTCGGCCGGTGGCACCAGAATCCCGGCATCCCCGACAACCTCCGGCAGGGCTCCACCGGTTGTGCTGATAACCGGCACGCCACAGGCCATGGCTTCCCCAACGGGTAACCCAAAGCCTTCATACACGGACGGAATAACTGCTGCTGTTGCCTTAGCATATAAACGCACGAAGCGGTTGTTAGAGATCCGACCGGTGTATGTGATCAGATCTGCGATGCCAAGCTGCTGAATCAATCGGTGGCTATGTCCATTTTTATGCGCCGATCCGACAATCGTAAGCTTGACCGGTTGCGTCCTCGCAACCTTTGAAATCGCCCGCAGCAGGTAATAAAGTCCTTTCAAGGGCATATCGGCACTGTTGGTTACGATGAGCCGGTTTTTTTCTCTGGCGATGCCAGGTATCGGATAAAACAGATCGGTGCGAATACCGTTGGGTACCACTCTGAATCGGCCCGTCGATATATGAAAATCGTGCGCGATATCGTTACGGGCTGTTTTGGATACGGTGATGATGTGGGAAAGTTTCCTTGAGACGCGTTTTTGCATGCCGCAAAACGAATACCAGCGCCATTGCTGTATTCTGCGCCAGATGTTTGCAGCAGAGCGAATCGCTATTTTGCGATCAATGGTGATCGGATGATGGATGGTGGCGACAGTGGGCAGCCAGTCTTTGATGGTCAGCAACCCATAAGATAACCCCTGGTTATCGTGAACAATATCATATCGATGACGTTTGCTGCGCAGGAATCGACGGGCGCGCAAACCAAATGTAAACGGTTCGGGGAAGCCCATGCTCGAAACCCCGAGCCACTCCATGAAATTGATCGGCTGACTCAATTCTTTTAAGGAAGGCATTCTAAACAAATTGTCCGGATTGTAGAGATCCAGCGACGGGATTTGATAACAGGCAATATCTGCATCCAACTGCGGTTCAGGTGGCCCGACAACAACATCTACCTGATGCCCCAGGTCTTTGAGGGCGCGACTGAGGTTTTTTATATAGACGCCCTGTCCACCGCAATGCGGATTACAGCGGTAGCTTAAAAGGCAAATTCTGAGGGGCCGGGATGTGTCTCTACGCATATTCATAATAGAAATATAATTTTTGATGCATTCTCAAGTAATAGCAGATAGCAAGTTGTCCACCTATTCAATCTTAATCCTTCCGCTGTTTTCTGGCATGAATTCACCCATATGGCAATACCTACCGCTAAGGCCTTGTAATCCGGCGGCTAAAGTTTTTGCGTAAAATGTCGATATCAATTTCAGCGGTTTTGGCAGCCGCCTATGGAAATAACTTATTGAAATTGAGAAAATAAACCAATATCACCGCCATTTGGCGCCAGCAGATACAAGCCCATGGATAGTCACAATAAAGAGACCATTCTGTTTGTTGATGACGAAGAAAGTATATTGAGCGTATCCAGTGAATACTTTCGACGTAAAGGCTATCAGACCCGCACCGCCAGCACGGGAGCCGAAGCGCTTAAAATTCTCGCCAATGAGACCGTCGACTGCTGCTTTACCGATATTAACATGCCTAAAATGAACGGGCTTGAACTGGCCGAAAGAATTAGAAACCACGACAATACCATGCCGGTAATTGTTATGACCGGCTATCCTTCCCTGGAAAACACCATCCAGACGATTAAAAACGGGGTTGTTGATTTTCTAATCAAGCCGGTCAATCTGAAACAGATGGAATTGAGCGTGCAACGCGTATTGCAGCAGCGCAAAATTTTTGTCGAAAATGTTCTTTTGAAAAAAGAGGTTGAAAGCAAACAGCGCCTTGAAAAATTAAACCGGGAGTTAATGGTCAAAGTCAAAGAGCTCAACACCCTCAACAAAATAATGCGCCAATTTACCGCGATCGGTTCCACCAATGATGTGTTCAAAAAAGCGGTGGATATCGCCTGCACGATATCTCATGCCGATCTGACCGGATTTTACGTGATCAATGATGCGGTTCCGGAACCGATCCAGGTATCGTCATCGGCTAAATCCACTGCTTGCGGCAGAAAACCAGTGGCAGACGATGCCGGTGCCATCGAGCCGATGCCGACTGGAAAAAATTATCCCCTGGTAAATTCAAAACTCATCATGGAGGTCGTCTCAGATCAGATTCCCTTGCTGATTTCTCAAAATTCGGCCCGAAATGGGCTGCCGGCCGAAATTAAATCCGCCATGATGGTACCGCTGAAAATCAGGAACAAAGTTTTTGGCGTTCTAACGGCTATCGTGCATCAAGGTGCAAAGTATTTCAGCGAAAAAGATTTGTATTATTTATCCTTTTTGGCCCAGAGTGCCGCACAGGCCATCGAGAACCTGGCGCTATATGAAAATATCTATGAAAATCTTTTTGCCACCCTTTACGCCTTTGTTAAAGCAGTGGAAGCCAGAGACCTATATACCCAGCAGCATTCAAGCCGGGTTACCGGGCTGTCCATCGTGCTGGGCCAACAACTCGGATGCTCTAAAGAGGAACTGGACACCCTTAATTTTGCTGGGCATCTGCATGATATCGGTAAAATTGGCATCCGCGATGACATCCTTTTAAAGCCCGGCAGATTGACCGCGGCAGAATTCGAAAAAATCAAGGATCATCCGGTCATCGGTGCCAATATTTTAGAGCAGCTGGGTTTGTGGGAAAAAGAACGGCAGATTATCCGCTGCCACCACGAACGATTTGACGGCACCGGCTATCCAGACGGTATCAAACAAGACGATATTCCGTTTTTGGCCCGCATCTTATCGGTGGCTGATGTTTACGATGCCATGGCCTCCGATCGCGCCTATCGCAAAAAAATGGAAGATGATGTCATTCTCAAAATAATCAATGAAGGCAAAGGTTCTCAGTTTGATCCGGATGTTGTCGCCGCATTTAATCACGCATATGCAGACGGCAAAATAACTCAGTATATGAAGACCGGTGAAATCAATTGATCCCGTCACCCATTCTGACCTTTTGGCGATACTTCCCTTCGATCAGCCGGCACCCGAAACTTAGACCATAATTGGGTTGTGAAAATCGCTTCACATGCCACCCGATCACAGCCGAAAAAAAAGCGGGTTAGCCATTTAGCTAAACCGCTTTTTTTGTTATACTGTAATCTGGTCGGGGCGAGAGGATTTGAACCTCCGACCCCTTGAACCCCATTCAAGTGCGCTACCAGACTGCGCTACGCCCCGACACAGGCGTTAATCATTAGCACCCGGTTGGAGATATGTCAATAAGGTTCAGAGGTTAACGGGTTCAGGGATCAGTGGTTAATAGATTCGGCGATTTGTTGGATTCTTTTTATTAGTTTCATTGGTTGAATTGGTTGGCATAAACCGAACCAATTGAACGAATCAAACCAATCGAACCAATTAAACAGTCGAAAGCTGCTGACACCTGAAACCTGGAAAAATATGGCTCCAACAAACAAAACACCCGTGCGCCCCCCCCGACTAAAACCCGGTGACACCATCGGCATCGTGGCGCCGGCCGGCGCTTTTGATCAAGAGATTTTTGCGCAAGGTTTGTGCGCTTTACAATCGATGGGCTTTCTGACCCGGGTTCCCGAGGAAATATTTGACAAGACCGGTTATCTGGCCGGTTCTGATGCGCAGCGTGCCCGGCTGCTCAATCAGCTTTTTGAAGACCCGGGCGTTCAGGCCATTGTGTGCGCACGGGGCGGATTTGGTTGTTTGCGCATACTGCCTCTGGTTGATTTTGATATCATCAGCGCCCATCCCAAGGTTTTCGTCGGCTTCAGTGATATTACGGCTTTACTCGCAGCCATCACCGGCCGCAGTGGACTGGTCACATTTCACGGCCCCATGGTGACGCCCCTTGCAACAGCGCCCGAGTTGACACGCCGCAGCTTAACGGCCGCAATTGCATCCGCTACGCCATTGAAGATTTCTCCTGCTGCCGGAATTGTTCTTCAGGCAGGCCGGGCAAAGGCGCCGGTCATCGGCGGCAACCTCAACACGCTATGCCACCTGCTTGGAACGCCCTTCGAAACCGAATATAAAAATCACATCTTACTGCTGGAAGATCGAGGCGAAGCACCATACCGCATCGACCGCATGCTATCTCAAATGAAACTGGCTGGATGTTTTAAAGACATTGCCGGTATCATTCTGGGCAGTTTTGAAGACTGCGGAAATCTGGATGATATATACCGGATATTCAAGGATTGTTTCCAGGACATTCAGATACCGATTCTGGCTGGTTTTGATGCCGGTCATGGAAAACAAAACCTGACCATTCCAATTGGCATGACGGCGACCCTGGATACCGATCAGCAGCTTCTGTCGTTTACGCGGCCGGCAACAATGGGTTAGTTGTCAGTCGTCCGTTGTCAACAGTAATATGGTTTCAGGTGTCGGGTGTCAGGTGTCAGTTTTCAGAAGACAGCGGTCAGAAGACAGAAGACAGACTGAAATAAGGGAGATTGAAGCGCTTCCTCTGTCCTCTGTTTTCTGTTCTCTGTCATCTGTTCACTGACACCTGACACCTGAAACCAAGCGGTTATTATCAGGCTCGCTATGGTAGAGAATCGAAACGAATTTAAAATGGAAGCTGTTGATGAAATGATGAAGCAAGCCGTGACTGAGGGGATATTTCCCGGCGCAGTTTTGCTGGTATCAGCTGAGACCAAAATTAAATTTTCGGGGATATACGGGCTGGCACATCTTTACGAAAAGGTGCCGGTAACAACCGATACCATTTTCGATCTGGCATCTTTGACCAAGCCGCTGGCGACAACGCTGGCCGTGATGCATCTTGTGCAAAAGCGC
>JAHEIW010000051.1:8884-14689 GCA_024639185.1 Deltaproteobacteria bacterium
ATACGGGCTGGCACATCTTTACGAAAAGGTGCCGGTAACAACCGATACCATTTTCGATCTGGCATCTTTGACCAAGCCGCTGGCGACAACGCTGGCCGTGATGCATCTTGTGCAAAAGCGCCAAATTTCGGTGGAAGACACTCTGGGCCAATTGCTTCCCGATTTTCAGGATGGCGATAAAGCCCGGATCAGACTCGAGCATTTACTTTATCACATTTCGGGCCTGCCGGACTACCAACCCTACTATCAGAGGTTAAGTAAAGTTCCGATGGATTTGCGCCGCGCTGCTCTGCGTCAGTTTTTGGTAGCCGAGCCGCCTACTCAACCCTGTGGTGAAAAAGTACTTTACAGTGATCTGGGATTTATGATTCTGGCCTGGGTGGTTGAGCACGTTGCCGCTCGGCGATTGGATCATTTCGTCGTTGATGAAATTTATCAGCCTCTGGGATTAGGACACCTCGTTTTCAATGCCCATAACACTGCTGATCTGCAGGGGCCTTTCGCCGCCACTGAAGACTGTTCGTGGCGCCGTGAAATTATAGTCGGTCGGGTTCATGATGAAAATGCATTTGTGGTTGGCGGGGTAGAAGGTCATGCAGGACTGTTTGGAACCGCAGGTGATGTTCACAGACTTTTACTGGAACTGCTTGGCACGTATCATGGTCAGATACACGGCGGTTTATTCAATCAAGAGTTGTTGCATCGCTTTTTCAAGCGCTTGCCCGAGACCGACAAGGCGATGGGATTTGATATGCCGCTTTTGGAAGGTGCCAGTTGCGGCCGGCGTTTTTCACTGAACAGCGTCGGACATCTGGGATTTACCGGAACTTCTTTTTGGATGGATTTAGAACGTTCTGCCATTGTCGTATTGTTGACCAATCGCGTGCACCCAACCCGTGAAAATGAGCGCATTAAAGCGTTCAGACCCCGTTTGCACGACACGGTCATACGGGCAATAGAAGCATAAATTTTTTAATGATTATTTTTGCTTGTCATGTTACAATACATATGTTTTACCATCTATTTAATTTTTTTGTACTTTCTTTAAAATGAGGCTTTTTTGAATGAACTTATTTTTCGATAAGATTTTAGGCGTGTTTTCAGACGACCTGGCGATTGATTTAGGCACTGCCAACACACTTGTTTACGTAAAAGGAAAAGGTATTGTATTAAGCGAGCCTTCGGTGGTGGCCGTCAGCACCGGAAATCGATCGCGCAACCGTGTTCTGGCCGTCGGATCTGAAGCCAAAAACATGCTCGGTAAAACACCCGGAAACATCCTTGCCATCCGCCCGATGCGTGACGGCGTTATTGCTGATTTTGAAGTGACTGAAGCCATGTTGCGGCATTTTATTCACAAGGTGCACAACCGGCGAACTTTCGTGCGGCCGCGCATCATTATTGCCGTGCCCTCCGGCATAACACAGGTTGAAAAACGCGCTGTCAGAGAATCGGCCGAATCCGCTGGCGCCCGCGAGGTTTTTTTGATCGAAGAGCCCATGGCAGCCGCCATTGGAGCAGGCCTTCCGATCACCGAGCCGACCTGTAATATGGTGGTGGACATCGGCGGTGGCACGACCGAAGTCGCCGTTATTTCGCTGAAGGGGATTGTTTACAGTCGTTCGGTCCGCGTGGCCGGCGATAAAATGGACGCAGCCATTATCCAGTATATCAAACGTAAATATAATCTTCTGATCGGTGAGCGCTCAGCCGAAATGATAAAAACATCAATTGGCAATGCCTACCCGGATTCCCAGAACCTGGAAACCATAGAAGTCAAAGGCCGTGACCTGGCCTCTGGAATTCCGAAGATCTTATCAATAGATTCGGAAGAGATCCGAATTGCCATTTCTGAACAAATTGATGCGATTGTCGAAACGGTGAAAATTGCGCTCGAACAGACACCGCCCGAATTATCCGCCGATATTGTTGATCGCGGAATTATTCTGACCGGAGGGGGAGCACTGCTGAAGAATCTGGATAAACTTATCCGCGAGGAAACCAGTTTGCCGGTTACGGTCACCGACGACCCTTTATCCACTGTGGCGCTGGGCTCAGGAAAAGCCCTCGACAATCTTGAGATCCTCAAGGAAGTTGTGGTCAGCTGAGTTTATATTGCGTTGATAGAGTGAACGAAGCGTTATGTTCTCCAAAAAGATGGTTCTGATCGTTGGCGTTATCATTCTGATAACGGTCAATGTTATCCTCCTTTCATTTTCCAGCAAAAGCCAATCAACCTTTGGACTAGGTCGAGTGGGCCTTTCATTGGTATCACCCTTTCAGGAGCTGGTTACGCGTTCAATCCGTATTGCGCGTGACATCTGGGAACATTATTTCTTTCTGGTATCCGTTGCCCATGAAAATCAAAATTTAAAAAAGTCGTTGAATCAATTTGTTGGAAAAAGCAATCAATGGCACGAAATTGATCTTGCCAATTCTCGCCTGAGGGATCTCTTGAATTTTCAAAAAGCACCGACCAATAAAGTCGTTGCCGCCGAAGTTATCGGAAAGGATCCTTCCGGCTGGTTTAAAACCATTATTATTGACAAAGGCAAATCCGATGGCCTGCAGAAGGGGTTGCCGGTGGTTTTGCCCACCGGAATCGTCGGCCAGGTTATTGAAGCAGCCGCCCACTATTCCAAAGTCATGCTGGTCATTGATCGCAACAGTGCAGTCGATGCTCTGGTGCAACGCTCACGGGCACGGGGAATCATCAAGGGTGAATCCGCAGATCAATGCCGATTTGAATTTGTTTTGCGCAAACATGACGTTCAAATCGACGACACCGTCATTGCTTCCGGATTGGACGGTGTCTATCCCAAAGGATTACGTATCGGCCGCGTTGCGGATATCAGTCAACGCAACTCGGACATCTTTTATGAAATTACTGTGGCGCCTTTCGTCGATTATGAAAAACTGGAAGAGGTTCTGGTTATTTTACCTCCGCAAAAACAGGATATTGCGAGTCAACAATGAGATACGGCTTTTTCATCAGCATCTGCCTCTTTTTGTTAATCCTCCAGACCACCATTTTGCCATACATACCCGTGGTGCAGGGCATGTATGACCTGCTTATTCCCTTTGTGATCTTCATCAGCATCTGCCTGCCCATCCGCGAAAGCCTGCCTTTCGCTTTAGCGCTTGGTTTGATCATGGATAATCTTTCCGGAAGCCCGTTCGGATTGTATCTGACCTTCTATTTGTGGCTGTTTATCGGTGTGCGCTTTATCATTAAATTTCTGCGGGTGAGCAACAAATTTTTTTTATCGGTGGTTGTGATTTGTGCTGTTTTAGTCGAAAATATTTTGATGATCGCCATTTTTGCCTTTTTCGGGCCGGTGAGGCAACTGCCGGTAGATGCCGTTGGGGTTGTCACTCAACAGTTTTTGTGGGCTTTGGCGACGGGCCCCGTATTTCTGCTGTCACTGCTGGTTCTGGCCAAAAGATTGAACCTCCAATGGGATGGTGCTGCCCCGCCGCCAAACGCTTATGGATAAATACTTAAAAACAGCAGATACCGATTGGTACAAACAACGCATTACCGGTGTGATCGTTTGCGCCCTGGCGGCCTTTGTGGTGTTGTTTATTCGGTTGATTTTTTTGCAGGTCATCATGGGCGATGAGTACCGGCGTTTATCTTTAAACAACAGCATTCGACTGCAGAGTATCGATCCGCCCCGCGGCCGGCTGTATGATCGCAAGGGGGATGTGCTGGTCGACAACCGGCCTTCCTTTGACGTCAATATTACCCTAAAAGATGCCGAGCCGTTGAAGCCTACTCTTGAGAAGCTGGCTTCACATCTAGCAACACCGGCCGACACGTTATTGTCTCGAATAAAGCAGACGCGAGGCCGATCGGCATACAGCCCCTTGTTGCTCCAACAGGATGTGGGGCGCAATACCCTGGCCTCGATTGAGGTCAATAAAATCGATTTGCCGGGGGTTTCAGTTGATGTCAACCTGCGGCGCCATTATCTTCGTAAACGCCAGGCAGCTCATTTGGTCGGCTATCTGAGTGAAATCAGCCCGACTGAGCTTAAAAGCGGCTCTTTTCCGGACTGTCGCAGCGGGGACCTGATCGGCAAGTTTGGCGCTGAAAAGGTTTATGAAAATTTTTTGCGGGGCAAGCGGGGAGGGCGCCAGGTTGAAGTCAATGCGAATGGTCTGGTGGTCAGAATTTTGAAAACCGTTGATGCCGAACCGGGACACAATGTTTATTTGACCATCGACCAAAATTTGCAGCAACGCACCGAAGTGCTTTTGGATGGCGTGGTCGGCGCTGCCGTTGCCATCGAGCCGTCATCTGGAAAGATTTTAGCCCTGGCCAGCAGCCCTTCTTTTGATCAAAATTCATTTGTCGGCGGCATCACCCGCGAGCAATGGGATACTTTGATTTCCAATCCCTTCAGACCAATGTCAAACCGGGCCATTCAGGGCGAATACCCTCCCGGATCCACCTATAAAATCATTACAGCCCTTGCCGGGCTGCAGGAAGGCATTATTAATGATCGCAGCGTCTATCATTGTCCGGGGTATTATCGATTCGGCAATCGGACCTATCGTTGCTGGAAAAGAGGGGGGCACGGTAAGGTTGATATTGTCAAGGCTGTGGAAGAATCCTGTGATGTCTTTTTTTATCAGGTCGGTCAGGGTCTGGGTGTGGATCGTCTGGCCTGGTATGCGAAGGCTTTTGGCCTGGGATCGCCCACCGGCGTAGGTCTGGATCATGAAGCCAATGGTCTGATTCCCACGGCAGCCTGGAAAAAAAGGCGCACTGGCGTGCCGTGGCAGGAAGGTGAAACGCTGTCGATTGCCATCGGTCAGGGATTCAACCTGACTACACCCATTCAGATGGCCGTGGTGGCTGCCGCGGTGGCCAATGGCGGCCATCGATATCAACCTCAGATTGTGGACAATATTAAGACCGTGGACGGGCAGCTCCTGCAACAAAATGAACCCAAATTGATAGGAAAGCTGCCGGTTAGCCCCGCCCACCTGGAGCTTGTCAAGCTGGGTTTGTGGAAAGTGGTTAATAGTGAAAAGGGAACGGCGCGGGGCAGTCGACTGTCAGATATCGATATAAGCGGTAAAACCGGTACCTCCCAGGTGATCAGTCGCAAAGACAACGAGTCCATGGCTGAAGAAGACATGCCTGTCCATTTGAGATCCCATGCCTGGTTTATCGCCTACGCGCCCTCTGAAAATCCGGCGATCGCGGTTGCGGTTGTCATAGAGCATGGCGAACACGGCTCCGGTGCTGCCGCGCCGATTGCCAAAGAGATGATCAAAACGTTTTTGCGTCAACCGCCGGCTGATACACAGGTGGCAGGTCAACAGGAGGCAGGTTCCAATAGAGACGGTGGATAGGCCGCCGGCCTTTTTTAGGTGTCCGGTGTACTATCAGTTTAATGGGTTTGATTGGTTTAATTGGTTCAATTGGTATGGGTTAATCCAACTAATTCAACCAATACAACAAATATAACTAATTCAACAGACACTTGAGCCCCCGACACCTTTGATTGACATCAGAAACCTATTTGAAGCTAGAAACAAAGGAAAGACGATGAATGTTTGATCGCAGATTGGTACAATATTTTGATTGGGGTTTGATGGGCCTGGCCATTTTGATCGGGTGTGTCGGGCTGCTTACGCTTTACAGTGCGGTAACCGCCGAGACGCCGACCCCCCAAAAAGTGCTGTTCTACAAACAACTGCTGTGGTTTTCTGTCGGGCTGTTCGCCATGGTGACCACTTTTTTGTTTAATTATAAAATTTTGGATCGCTGGGCCCAACCGATTTACTTTG
>JAHEIW010000051.1:14789-26388 GCA_024639185.1 Deltaproteobacteria bacterium
CCCCAAAAAGTGCTGTTCTACAAACAACTGCTGTGGTTTTCTGTCGGGCTGTTCGCCATGGTGACCACTTTTTTGTTTAATTATAAAATTTTGGATCGCTGGGCCCAACCGATTTACTTTGCCTGTATTGCCTTGCTACTTGCAGTTTTGTTTATCGGTAAATATGTCGGTGGATCGCGTCGCTGGTTAATACTGGGGCCTGTATCGCTGCAGCCATCCGAACTGGTAAAAATTGCCGTCATCATTGCGCTGGCGCGCTATTATTCCAGGGATGCCAAAACAAGCGGATACACCCTGAGGGAATTGGTGCGCCCTTTGATGATTATTATGCTGCCGGTCGTCTTAATCGGCATGCAACCGGACCTGGGTACGGCGGGCCTGGTAGTGCTCATAGCCGGTTCCATCACGGTTTTTGTTAAAATTGAAAGACGCTCATTCATATATCTGATTGGATCCGGAGCCATAATGGTTCCGTCCATATGGTTTTTTTTAAAGGATTATCAAAAGCAGCGGATTCTCACCTTTTTGGATCCGGATCGAGACCCGCTGGGCGCCGGCTATCATATTATTCAGTCGAAAATTGCGATTGGTTCCGGAATGCTCGGTGGAAAAGGATATTTAAAAGGAACCCAGAACGCGCTTTCATTTTTACCGGAGGAGCACACCGATTTTATATTTTCAGTTTTAGCCGAAGAATGGGGATTTCTGGGATCGGTTACGCTGATTTTGCTATTTTTGATTTTGATCATTTGGGGCTTGAATGTGGCGCATGCCTGTCGCGAGCCCTTCGGGACCATTTTGGCGGTTGGTGTTACCGCCATGATTTTCTGGCAGGCACTGATCAATATCGGTATGTCCATGGGGCTATTGCCGGTGGTCGGGGTGCCGCTGCCCTTTGTCAGTTATGGAGGATCCTCGGTATTAACCACCGCCATCAGTATCGGCTTACTGCTCAATGTCAGTATGCGGCGGTTTATGCTTGACTGAAGGGTGCTAGATCTGATCCCGTAATAGGCCCGGCATTCGGTTTGGGCCCCAAGACCGCCTGCCGGCAGACCTGATGGTATGCAGCCCCGGGTTCATGACAGGAACGGGGCCATATCCATCAAACCGGGTGGGCTTTTTAACGGAAACTGCGCAATGAAAACCCAAACGGGCACCCTAAAATAGTCGGCAATTTTCTCTCAAATTCCTTCCCCCTCAGAGCCTTCCAAAGGCCGCTAAAATTTGCAAAAAATCCTTTGACAACTCCTTGGGCTGAATGTTATAGACCGCCCGAGCCAAACCATCCTTTTATCATTAATCAAACTAATTCGCCCAGTTGTGGAAAAAAATCGTCGACGGAGGATTACCAAATGAGGATTGTCGGTCGAAACCGCAAATTTTCTGCTATCTTTTTGCTAACCTTGGTCAACATGTTGTTTTTGGCAGCTTCTTTGGCTCTGGGATCATCGGAAGAATCCGGCGGGGGCGGGATTACCGTTATGCCGGATTGGACTGTTGCCATTCAAATAGTCAATTTTCTCCTCATTCTGTGGATATTAAACCGCATGCTATACCGTCCGATTCGCAACATTTTGCGGCAAAGAAAAGAAAAAATGGACGGCCTTGGGCTCAGCATCCAAACTTACAATGATGACGCCGAGGAAAAAGACAAGGCCTTTGCGGCCGGCATCAAAGAGGCGCGAGCCAAAGGTCTGAAAGAAAAAGAGGCCATGTTGCAGGATGCTGCTGAAGAAGAAAAAATGATCATCGCCAAGGTCAATGAAAAAGCCCAGGCGGAATTGGCAGATATCCGTCAGAAAATCTCTCAGGAAGCCCAGACGGTTAAATCTGCCTTGCAAACTAGAGTAGCTGAATTCGCGGATGATATCTGCCAGAAAATATTAGGAAGGACGGTTCAATGAAATTAAGGAACATACTGCCCGGCGTTTTGATGGTGTTCTTATGCCTGGTTGCTGAAACTGCAATAGCGGCCTCCGGAGAAGGCGGCGGCGGAAAAGGCTGGGTCGCGGCTGATACGTATCGGGTCATGAATTTTGTGGTGTTGCTGGTTGCCCTCATTCTGGTATTACGCAAGCCGATTTCTCAGGCCTTAAGTTCGCGTATTAAAACCATCAAAGAACAGTTGGAGAGTTTAGAGACGCAAAAAGCTGAAGCTGAAAAAAAACTGGCACAATACAATGAGAAATTATCCCAGTTGGAAAGTGAAGCTGAAAAGATTGTGCAGGGCTATATACAGCAGGGCAATGAAGCCAAGGCCAAAATTTTAAAAGAAGCCGAGGCAACGGCAGAAAAGCTGCAGCTCCAGGCGAAACGCAACATTGACAATGAGTTTGACAAAGCCAGACAGGAGCTGCAAAAAGAAGTGGTCGAAAAATCTCTGGTCCAAGCCGAAGGGATGCTCAGACAGACAATCACCGACGAAGATCAGGATAAACTTGTAAACGAATATTTAGATAAGGTGGTGGCCTAATGAAAAATCTGGTTGTTGCCCGGCGCTATGCCAAGGCGCTGTTGCTGATCAGCAAAGAGGATGGGCAAACCGATGTTTACCAAAAGGAACTCAGTGGATTTGCCCAGCTCATGGAAACCGATGAGGCGCTGAATCAAGCGGTTACCAACCCGCTTTATGAGGCCTCTGCCCGCCGCAATGTTTTGAAGGCGGTTATCGATAAACTGGATATTTCCGGTACGATGAAATCTTTTTTGCTATTGCTGTTTGATAAAGGCAGAATGAGTTTTATCGGTGCGATTGACGATCTTTATCAAAAGATGGCCGATGAGCTCAACGGCATTGGCCGGGCCAGCGTGGTTTCAGCCACCGATCTTTCTGCAGAGACCGTGGAGCGGATTCGGGCGGCGTTATCCAAAAAAACCAATATGGACATTGTATTGCAGGTTGAAAAAGATCCCGATTTGATTGGCGGCATTGTTACTAAAATCGGGGATCTTGTCTGGGATGGCAGTATCAAGACACAATTATACAATATGAGAGAAACTTTAAAAAGGGGCGAGGGTGTCTAATGGAATTAAAAGCTGAAGAAATAAGTCAGATTATCAAAGAGCAAATTACGGATTACGACAAAAAAGTTGAGCTCAGTGAGACCGGTACGGTGTTATCGGTGGGGGATGGCATTGCCAGGATTTACGGGCTCGAAAATGTAATGGCGTTGGAGATGGTGGAATTTGCCGGAGGAATTTACGGCCTGGCACTGAACCTCGAGGGTGACAATGTCGGTGTTGCCATTATGGGCGAAGATATCCACATCAAGGAAGGCGACATTGTCAAACGCACCGGCCGTATTGCAGAGGTGCCGGTTGGCGAGGCGGTTTTGGGGCGCGTAGTGGATGGTGTCGGTGATCCGATTGACGGTAAGGGCGCAATTGAGGCCAAAGAGTTCCGCCGGGTTGAAATGGTGGCCCCGGGAGTTATCGCTCGAAAAAGCGTGCATGAACCCTGCTACACGGGCCTCAAAGCGGTTGATGCCATGACACCGGTTGGAAGAGGACAGCGCGAACTCATTATCGGTGACCGCCAGATCGGTAAAACCGCCTGCGCCATCGACGCCATTCTTGCCCAGAAAGATACTGATATCTACTGCATCTACGTGGCTTGCGGGCAGAAGAAGTCCACCGTGGCCCAGGTGCATGCCGTTCTGGAAAAACACGGCGCCATGGAATACACCACGATCGTATCGGCCTGCGCCAGTGATCCCGCCACGCAGCAGTTTGTCGCACCGTATGCGGGTTGTGCCATGGGCGAATATTTCCGAGACAACAAGCAGCATGCCCTGATTATTTATGATGACCTGTCCAAACAGGCCGCTGCCTATCGCCAGGTGTCGTTGCTCCTGCGACGCCCTCCCGGGCGCGAAGCCTATCCAGGTGATATTTTCTACAATCACTCCCGTCTGCTCGAGCGGGCCGCCAAGCTCAATGATGAGTTGGGGGCCGGTTCCTTAACCGCCCTGCCGATTATCGAAACCCAGGCCGGTGATGTGTCTGCCTATATCCCAACCAACGTGATTTCAATTACCGACGGCCAAATTTACCTGGAGCCGGGACTGTTTTTCGCCGGTGTGCGCCCGGCCATCAACGTTGGCCTTTCGGTATCCCGCGTCGGCGGTTCCGCTCAGGTAAAGGCCATGAAGCAGGTCGCCGGCACATTGCGGCTGGATCTGGCGCAGTATCGTGAGCTGGAAGCATTTGCCGCTTTCGGCAGCGATCTGGATAAGGCCACCCAGCGACAGCTCACACGTGGGGCCCGATTGGTTGAAATTTTAAAACAACCTCAATATCAACCGCTGCCGATGGAAAAGCAGGTGACGATTCTTTTTGCCGGCACCAACGGTTTTCTCGACGATTATCCGATCGATGTATTGGCTAAATATGAGGCCGGTCTGTATCCGTTTATTGAAGACCGTTATCCGGAGATTTTTAAGGAGCTGGCCGAAACTCAAGAATTCAGCGAAGATCTCGAAAACAAGCTAAAACAGGCTCTGGAAGCCTACGATGAGGAATTTAAAGATACGATTAAGTAGTTATTTGTTATCCGCTATCAGTTAATAGGTTGCCATTCGCTAAGAATAACGAATAACCAATAACGAATAACGTTTTATTACAAAGGCTGATTGCATGGCGACATTAAAAGATATCCAGTTAAAGATTTCAGCGGTAAAAAAGACCCGACAGATTACCAAAGCCATGAATATGGTGGCCGCCTCGAGACTGCGCGGGGCTCAAAGCGGTATGGAAGCCTTCCGTCCCTTTGCCGGCAAGTTTGCTGAAGTGCTGGGCAGTTTGGCTGAAAGAGCCGGCGAAGAAACCAATCCGCTGCTGGTTCCCAAGGAGGAGGTCAAAAACATACACGTGGTGTTGTGCACCTCCGATCGGGGGCTGTGCGGTGGTTTCAATGCTAATCTGATTGAAAAGGCCGCTGCCTTCATGAAAGAAAAGGCCGGGGCCGACATTGCGTTTTCCTTGACCAATTTTGGCAAAAAAGGCCGCGACTGGTGCCGCAAAGAAAATTTGCAAATCGACAGCGAACACCTGGGTGTCGTCGGCACCACCATCCCCTTTAGCATTGCTTCCACTGCCGGTAAGACACTGGTCGATGCCTTTTTAGCGGACACTTACGATGAGGTCTATATCATCTATGCCGAATTTGTCAGTATGGCCAGACAGATCCCGGGTTTGCAGCAGCTGCTGCCGATTCCGCCGATTGAAACCGGTGAGACTGAAGAAAGCGAAGCAGCCGGCGCCTATCTGCCGGAACATATCTGTGAACCGTCCACGGATGCTTTGCTGGGCGACATGCTGCCCAAAAATGTGTATGTCCAGATATACAGCGCTTTGTTGGAAACATCGACCAGTGAGCATGCCGCGCGCATGATGGCCATGGACAACGCCACCAAGGCCTGCAACGATATGCTTGAAAATTTGACGCTGGTTTATAACAAAGCCCGTCAGGCTGCCATTACGGCCGAACTAATGGATATTGTCGGCGGCGCCGAAGCGCTCAAAGGATAGAATTTTGTTAATAGTTATTTGTTAATTGTTATCAGTTGCACTTGGACGGCAGGCTATTTCAAAAACGAATAACTAATAACGAATAACGAATAACGAATAACTAAGACAAGACGGAGGTTTTTCGATGGGAGAGAACATTGGTAAGATTTTGCAGGTATTGGGACCTGTCGTTGACGTAGAATTTGAGCAGGGAAAACTGCCGACCATTTATTCGGCACTGACCATCAGCAATCCGGCCATCAGCGATGAAAAAGATAATCTGGTGGTGGAGGTGGCCCAGCATCTGGGTGATAATGTGGTTCGAACGATTGCCATGGACGTCACCGACGGCCTGGTTCGAGGAATGCCGGTCAAAGACACTGAAAAGCCCATCATGATGCCAGTCGGTGAAGCTGGCCTGGGACGAGTTCTCAACGTGGTTGGGCGACCCGTTGATGGACTGGGTCCGGTGAGCCAGGAGAAGATGTTGCCCATCCATCGGGAAGCGCCGAAATTTACCGAACAGGATACCACGGTGCGGGTTCTGGAGACCGGGGTTAAGGTTATCGACCTGTTGGTTCCCTTTCCGCGGGGCGGCAAAATGGGTATGTTCGGCGGCGCCGGTGTTGGTAAAACCGTTATTATGATGGAAATGGTGCATAATATCGCCATGCAGCACGGCGGTATTTCGGTTTTCGCCGGTGTGGGTGAACGCACGCGTGAAGGCAACGACCTGTATCACGAGATGAAAGATTCCGGCGTGTTACCCAAAGCCGCACTGATTTACGGTCAGATGACAGAACCGCCCGGCGCCAGAGCACGCGTGGCGCTCTCAGCTTTGACGGCGGCTGAGTATTTTCGCGATGAGGAAGGCCAGGATGTTTTGATTTTCATCGACAATATTTTCCGTTTTACCCAGGCCGGTTCCGAGGTTTCCGCCCTGTTGGGCCGCATGCCCTCCGCCGTTGGTTATCAACCTACACTGGCCGTTGATTTGGGTGAATTGCAGGAACGCATCACCTCCACCGATAAAGGATCCATTACCGCGGTGCAGTGCGTGTACGTACCGGCGGACGACTTGACCGACCCGGCACCGGCAACCACTTTTGCACACCTGGACGGTACGGTTGTTTTATCACGACAAATCGTCGAGCTGGGCATTTATCCTGCGGTGGACCCCCTGGATTCGACCTCACGAATTTTAGACGCCGCCTATATCGGCGATGAACATTATCAGGTCGCGCGCGAGGTGCAGCAGATTCTGCAAAAGTACAAAGAGCTTCAAGACATCATTGCTATTCTGGGGATCGAAGAATTATCTGATGAAGATAAAATCACCGTGGCACGGGCCCGAAAGATTCAGCGCTTCTTGTCACAACCTTTCCATGTTGCGGAAGCGTTTACCAATAAACCCGGCGTTTATGTCAAGATCGAAGATACCGTCAGAGCATTCAAAGAGATCTGTGACGGCAAGCACGACGATATCCCCGAGCAGGCGTTTTATATGCGCGGCGGCATCGAAGAGGTTCTGGAAGCAGCCAAAGAAATGGCTGAAGCTGAATAAAATTCCGGGAACGATGGAAAACTGGAATACGGGGTTAAGCATTGGATTCAGACTTTACTAATCAAGAAATTCAGCGCAGCATTTAACACAAGCCCAATTATCCATTATTCCACCATTCCAATATTCCGGAAGCCAGTCTGCTAAACCGTGAGTATGGAAAAAATTGAATCAAACATAAAGGGAAACGCATATTAAGGGATTGATATGGCTGCAAATATACATCTAGAGGTGGTTACGCCAGAAAAGATTGTCGTCAGCGAAGAAGCTCAGATCGTGGCTTCTCCGGGTTCAATGGGTGAGTTTGGTGTTCTCAGTGGGCATACACCTTTTCTAACCACGCTTAAAACCGGTATGATCCGTTACACCGATGCCAGCGGCAAAGAAAATTATGTCTTTGTCAGCGGTGGATTTGCCGAGGCACTGCCGGGCAAGGTGACCGTGTTGGCTGAATCGGCCGAGAAAAGCAACGACATCGATGTCAAACGGGCCAAGGAAGCCTTTGAACGCGCAGAGAAGCGACTGGCCGAAGATCGCACCCGGGAAGATATTGATTTTGCGCGTGCCAGAGCTTCCCTGGAGCGGGCTACGGTACGCATCCGAGTTGCCGGCATAAACTAAACATCGAACGCCAGAAATCGATTGATACCGTTTTGAAATGGTCGTCCATTTAAAAAGGGTAAACCCGCAAATTGGGTTTGCCCTTTTTGTTTAGGGCGGTTAAACTAAGGATATGAATACAAAAATTGCGGTGGTCATACTGGCCGCGGGTTTGGGAACCCGCATGAAATCAAACAAAGCCAAAGTCTTACATGCTGTTTGCGGTAGGCCGATGGTCCACTATGTCGTTGAAACAGCCCAAAAAGTGGCCGGCAGCAACGTGATCCTGGTGGTCGGCCATCAGGCGGATGAGGTGCGCCGGACCGTATCTCAACAGGGCACATTTTATTTTGCCCATCAAACCGAACAACTGGGTACGGGCCATGCGGTTCTGTGTGCTTTGCCCCATATTCCGGATCCCTGCCAGGAAGTGGTGATTCTGTGTGGCGATGTACCCCTGATTCAGGCGCGCACCATTGAGGCCTTGATCAGGTCCCATCTGGCTGAAAAAAGGGATATTTCCGTTCTGGCGGTCGAACTGGCGGATGCGACCGGTTATGGCCGCATGGTGTTGGATGCTGACGGTAACCTGCAGGCCATTGTGGAAGAATCCGACGCCAGCGTTGAACAAAAACGCATCCGGCTCATTAATACGGGTATTTTTTGCGTCGGAAAGCAATTTTTATCAGAGGCGCTGCCAAAGATAAAATCAGACAATGCTCAGGGTGAAATTTATCTTACTGATATTATTGAAATTGCATATGTCGATCAGAAACTTATGGGGGTTGTGACCGGTGACGATCCTGCAGAGGTCACCGGTATCAACACGATTGATGAGTTAAAAAACGTTGAACGCGCAATGAAAAACCGGCGCTGAATATCGCTTGACTTTTTTTGAGAATACAGCTTATAGTAACTAAAAATATTTGTGAGGTTAAGCCTTGGATAATGCAATCCTTTCTGACCAATTCAACCAGATTGAAGAAAAAGTTGCACGGTTGATTGCGGCTTGCAAAGAAAACGAGGCTGCCAATTTAGAACTTGTAAATAAAATTAAAAGCCTAAAGGAGGAGCTTTTAGGTAAGATCGAGGCTGAAAAAAGCCATACGCAGGAAAAGGCTTTGATCCGTTCAAAGATCGATAGTTTGTTGGTTAGAATTGAGGAAATCATTGAAGTTTAGCGGACCTTGACCGTAGGATATGGGTTAGTGAAAGCGGAAAGGCAGATTTAATATTCATTGGAACAACTTGTAACCATAGAGCTTTTTGGAAAAAAACACACCTTTAAGGCCGAATCTGATGTTCAGCAGGCCAAAGAAATTGCGGAAGTACTCGTTAAGGAAGTGTCTCGTATTGAAAGTCAGCAATCCGGCAATTCTTCGGCGGATGCGAATTTGACCACGTTGATGCTAGCAGCGTTGAACATCGCCCATCAAAATTTGGAGCTTGAAAACCGTCATTTGAAGTTCAGACAGGATTTGTCAGAACGCTCGCAGAATTTGATTCGGCAATTAGATGATTGCTCATAGCAAAAAGGAGCAGCGGTCTTACAAGTTGTAGAATGAATACGCATTGAAAGGAAGCGTCCATCGGTTCACCGCTACCCTGAACGCCAGAAACCCTGAACAAGCGCAAAATTGTTTCAGGTGGCCAATAAAGGCGGTTGATCGACGCACATTTAAATACCATTTTGCCCCTACCGTGTCCGTGATTGGGAGTTATTCTTTGACCCAACAGCTATCTTCTGGGAGCCTTCGCTGGTTTCGGTGTGCATGTTCTGCTGGTTCAGAAAAGCCTGATGAAATTATGAGGTGCCCACTTAGAACCTAGGTTCAAAGACCTGCCAACACGGCATTATGGTGGGGGTCTTCTTTTGTTCGTCCAGAGTAACATCCCCACCGGCCTGCGGCGATTGCATGAAATGATTTTGCATTCATGACCGCTTTTCGTGGTTACCGGTGCTGCCCAACTTTTTTCTCCTTCGTCTTTCCTTGCAGATGAGCTCCGTTTCTAAAGCTAATCCGAACTTTTAATACGTTCTCAAAGAAACACAAGAATGTAGACCTGGCTGTCGCTTGCGGAGTGAGCCAGAATGTCAAGACGCGACAGTATACATTCAAATGCAGGTAATTGAATGTTGACCCTAATAAAAGAACACGCTGATAAAAATGGCTGCCGGTGACCGGTACTATCAATGCGGGTTTTTTGAGGAGTAAGATATGAGTGCATTTTATATAATTCTTGCCGTCATCTGCTTTGGTGTTGGCTTTGCAATTGCATTTTGGGTCAAAGGCCAAATTGCAGCTCAAAAGATCAAAGTAGCTGAAGGTGAGGCGACGCACCTGATTGCGGATTCGAAACGCAAGGCTGAAACGCTTTTAAAAGAAGCCGATCTGGAAATTAAAGACCGGCATTTCAAGTTGAAAAGCGATTTTGATGCTGAATCCAAAGAGACACGTTCAGAGCTCAAACAGCGCGAAGCGCACCTGATGCAAAAAGAGGAAAACATCGATCGTAAGATTGAAAAGAATGAACGCACGGCGCGTGAGTTGCAGCGCAAGGAAAAGAAGCTACGAAAAAGAAGCAATGAAATTGAGCGCAAAGAGCTTGAATACGAAGAGTTGATCGAGCAACAAAAACATCAGCTTGAAAGAATTTCAGGTCTATCGGCTGAGCAGGCAAAGGAATTGTTGATCCGGGCCATGGAAAATGAGGCCCGCTACGAGGGGGCTCGCATTATCAAAAAAATTGAAAATGAAGCCAAAGAGCAAGCGGATCGCAAGTCCAAGAAGATTCTGGCAACCGCTATCCAGCGCTACGCCGGAGAATATGTGGCCGAACGCACCGTGTCGGTTGTGCAGTTACCCAGCGATGAAATGAAAGGTCGGATTATCGGCCGTGAGGGGCGCAATATTCGAGCCATCGAAGCTGCCACAGGGGTGGACTTGATTATCGATGACACACCCGAGGCCGTTATTTTATCCGGCTTCAATCCCGTCAGGCGGGAAGTTGCAAGGCTGTCATTAATGCGGCTTATTTCAGACGGTCGGATTCATCCGGCCCGCATAGAGGATGTGGTTAAAAAAGTTGGCCAGGAAGTCGACATTGCCGTTAAGGAAGCCGGTGAACAGGCGGCTTTTGATCTGGGCGTCCATGGTATCCACAATGAGCTGGTCAAAACCCTTGGTCAATTAAAGTTCCGAACCAGCTATGCTCAGAATGTGCTGCAACACTCTGTGGAAGTCGGTTTTCTGTCCGGAATAATGGCTTCTGAATTAGGACTCAATGCTAAAATGGCCCGCCGGATGGGATTGTTGCATGATATCGGCAAAGCCATTGATCATGAAGTCGAAGGGCCCCACGCGGTCATTGGATCCCGGCTGGCCAAAAAATTCAATGAATCTCCGAAGGTTGTACATGCCATTGCGGCTCACCATGAGGACGTGCCTCCCAACTCTGTATTTGCTTTGCTCGTCCAGGCGGCCGATGGGCTTTCCGGTGCGCGGCCCGGTGCGCGTAAAGAACTGCTTGAAAACTATATTAAACGGTTAGAGGATCTTGAGAATATTGCTAATTCCTTTAAAGGTGTTTCTAACACCTATGCTATTCAGGCCGGCCGCGAATTAAGAGTCATTGTCGAAAGCGAGATCATAACCGATGAAGAGGCCATTCTGGTCAGCCGTGATATCGTCAAAAAAATAGAAGAGTCGCTGACTTTCCCCGGGCAGATTAAGGTGACGGTTATACGGGAGACCCGGGCGGTCGAGTACGCAAATAAGTAGCCCCTAGTAAACACCTATTTGGTGTTTTAATGAATGAAATTTTAGAATCAATATATTCAAATACGGGGTCCGTTTAATTGGTTCAATTCGTTAAATTAGTTAGATTCGTTTAATTAAATGCCTGCCTTGAACCAATAAAACCAAT
>JAHEIW010000435.1 GCA_024639185.1 Deltaproteobacteria bacterium
CTCCTGATGTCTGGATCAAAAATGATCCGCGTCATTTTCAAGATGATTTAGCTGTCCGCCGGGGCCGGCTCCAGGATGTGCGGCGTAATAAAAATCAGCAGATCCTCGAGCCGATCATCGGTGCTCTTGCGTTTAAACAGGTAGCCCAGCCCGGGAATGTCCTCCAGATACGGCACACCGGTATCAGATCTGGTGGAGGTTTCTTCGTTCAAACCGCCGATGACGATCGTCTGTCCATTCAACTGAATGACGTTGGTTTCAGCTTTTTTGGTAATAATGGGGGGGTTACCCTGGACACTTCTCGAAAAATCGGCGAAATCTTTGTTCACATTGATATACATTTTAAGGGTGTTCTCATTGATTACATGAGGTTTGACTTCCAGTCTCAAGACCGCATCTTTGAATTCAATTTTGACCTCCCCGTCTTCTACGCTCTGATAGGGAATCTCCTCACCGCTCTCAATAAAAGCTGTCTGGTTGTCCAGGGTCGTTATCGAGGGGCTGGACAGGATGTTGAGCTTGCCCTTGTCCTGCAGGGCTGAGAGCTGGGCGGATAAAAGGATGTTTCCGACGTTCTGATAGAGGAGTCCCAGCGAAAAAGGTTCAAAGCCGCTCAGCGGCTGGGCCGGCAGATTGACCACATCACCGGCTCCGGGGCTGACGGGCGTATCGACATCCCCTGTGATGGGGGCTCCCTGATTGCCGAATGCAAAGCCGGTTTTTCTGTCGCTGCCGGTTTTAAAAACGCCGCCCCACTGGATGCCCAGTTCACGGGCAACGTCCTTGTTGGCTTCAACGATATAAGCTTCGATCATCACCTGGGGCGTCGGCTGGTCCAGCTGGTCGATAACGGCAATAATGTTTTTCATGTCGGTGCGGATGGCCTGGATGATCAAGGAGTTGGTATGGCTGTCAACCAGGATGGAGCCGACGGGGTTGCCGTCCTTATCGGCTGTCAAAAATTTTTCCAGGTTTTCCTTTAAATTATCAGCCGCGGCATATCGAATCGGCACTATACGGGTCAGGGGTTGCGCGGTCAGCGTTAATTCCCGCTGGCGTGCCTGGCGCTTGAGGTCTTCCTCCATATCATCGGCGGTCATGACGCGGATAATATCGCCTTCCCAGGCGTAGCTCAGTCCCTGGGTGCGCAGGATACCCATAAACACCTGGTTCCAGGGTGCCTGGGTGATATTGATGTTGATCTTACCGCCAACCGCCTCACTGACAATAATATTCTGATCCGAGGCGCGGGCCAATGCACGCAGCACCACCGACACGTCAATGTCGGTCATCTTGAGGCTGATTTTGCGCGTGGGCAGCGGCTTTTCGTCGACCTCATCAAGTTTAATTGATTTGGGCGTTACTTTGGGCTTGATGATGGCCGGCAGCTCACTTCTCGGTTTGGGCTTGCCCGGCGAATACCCTTTGGATGTCTCTGCCTTGGTTCTCCATTCATCAAAGAATGGATCCTGTTTCTCCAGTTTGGGGCTGGCACAGCCGCCGATCAACAAAAAGGAGATAACCACTGCAACGATGATGCGCCCTATCCTGTTTTTTTGTTGGCCTCTGTTCATAAGTTCTCACCCTGATGGTTATTCTTCCAGTGGAAAAATAAACTTTTTATTGCTACCGTCTGTAGAAACAATGACGACCTTACTCGGCGTAACACTGCTGACCTTATAGCCGCCCTCTTGAAGCTGATCTCCGGGGGCATATTCATAGCCGTTAATAATAGCAAACCGCCTATCGCCCATCTGCATAAAGCCCGTATAGGTGAAATTCGGACGCGGGCTTGCTGCCTGGATCACTTGCTTTTTCCGATCTATTTCATCCTGGGGCCTGTCGGTTAATTCGGCCGCTATCAGCGGGTCCTGCTTCCACTGGGTTTCGGCCCGTGAAATGATGTATTTATCTTCTTTCGACAGTCCTGCCTTGGATGCTTCGGCTACCTTGGTGATAAAAGCGTTTAGATTTTTCAGCTGAACAGTTGAGCTAACGACTGCCGTTTGCGTGGAGCTGGTTTTACCTTTGCCTTCAAAGAAAAGGGCCCAGA
>JAHEIW010000436.1 GCA_024639185.1 Deltaproteobacteria bacterium
AGCTCACCCACTTCCTTTGAAAGTTTCTCACTGCCCACCGCTTCCAGGAAGTTTTTGAGAGTGGCAGCGCCGGGATCGGATGCCGTTTTATTCAGCCAGGCCACCAGGCGGTTGTATGCGGTCTTTAAATCATTATTGCGGCAGGCCTCACGCAAGCGGGTGAAATACGCTTTTTCTGACTGACGGCGCTCACGCCGCCATGTTTGCCAGCGGGTCCGCATGGCATGCCTGAAGCGCCATGCACTGCCTGTCAGCAACAGCAGCAGAAAAACGACGGGCAGCAGGCCGCCTGTTTTCCATTGCCGACCGTCTTCTAATGTTGTTTCTGCGCTTGTTTCGGCATCCGATCCGGGAACAGCGGTTATCTTGACCACAAGCGCCGGAAGGACCACTTCTTTCAGTTTTTTCTGGCTGATATCCCACCACGGAACAACGATTTGCGGCAATTCAAAGGACCCCTCTTTCTCAAACACGTAGGTCACCGTCTCCGTCCGTTTCCCGGTGAGGCTTCCGCGGGAATAGCTGTCGGCAACATCGGATTCGCCGGGATAAATCCCCAGCCCGCTGATGGCGGGGAATTCAGACGGGGCAAACGCCATTCCCGATATATCCGGGGCGCTCAGCTCGATGGTTCGCTTGACGGCATCGCCCACCTTGAATTCCTGTGACGGCGGCGTCCATTGCTGTTGGGCCTTCAACTCCGTGGTGCTGATGATGCCCTTCAGGTTCTCGGCCCCGGGTGGGATCTTGACGTCGAATGCGAAGGCAGGGGTTTTCAATTGATGGGATTCGGTTCCTGCCTGGTCGCCCCAACGACTGATCTCCACATCGATGGGAATCGTCGGAACAGTGATCTTTCCACCTTTCTGGGCGAACAGAGACAGCTCATAGCGTTGCCCCGCGTACTCGACCCCGGCAATGGTCTCATTCAACCGGGTCCCCTGGGTTTGCAATCGGACCACATAGGCGCCCGGCACTTCGAAATCACGGGCCGATTTTATTTTCGCCCAGCCGTCGCGGGCCAGAACATCCACCTGCAGGACGGCACGCTGGCCGACCCAGATGTCCGCTTTGGCATTGCCAATGGCAGAACGGACAATAATCGGCGCCGACTCGGCGGCATGTGCCGGCGACAGAATAAATTGCCCGAAAAAGAGCATGGCTGAAATGACTGCTGTTCGAAAATAATCGATCATTATTGGGGTACCCTAAAACCGTATTGCATTGAGAACGCCTTTAGCCGCTCTGCGATAATCGCTTATTGCGGCGGTATTTTTTCCTTCACAGCATACTGATAGGTAAACTTGGCCTTCAGGAAATCGGCCGGTTTGGTCTGGACCTGGCGCAGCCAGATGGCCCGCATCTCAGCCGGGTTCGGTGCACCGGCTTCGTCTACCGTTTCTGTCTGCTGAGCATTGTTTTTATCATTGGTAAAGCGAATCTCGTCGGCCCCCAGCATCCCGCCGGTCATATCGCCGCCCTCTTGTTTTAATCGCTTTGCCCGTTCGGCCGCAATGCTGCGATTGGCGGCGGCAGCTTCCCAGTCCGGACGCAGGGACAGCGCGCGGTCGTATTGTTCAACGGCCTGCTCGTATTGGCCCAGCATGACCAGCGCATTTCCATAATTGAAGGCTGCTTCGGCCCTGGCCATTCCCGCATAGATTCCGGCAGCGGCTTTGAATTCACCTGCCCGAAACAATGCTGCCGCCCGTCGGTCGGGGTCCACAAACCGTTGCGCAGCCGCCGTGTAGTCTCCCTGCTGATAGAGCCTCTGGCCGTGTTGATCGGCCGTGAGCAGCAAGGCGGCCAGTGAACAGGAATCCGATGCAATCAGACAGCGCCAGGCGCCCACGGCCACGATCAGGGCGGAAAGCACCAGCGCAACCCGTATCACGATCCGGAGATTTGGATGTTCCTTTCGCCTGTGCGCTTTCATTTCAGATGCCATCTCTTATCCCCGCAATGAAACATTATTCCCACCGCACACTCCAGCCGCGACGCGCCCACAGCAATGCACCCAGCACAATTACAGGAACCAGCAGGTAGCCGC
>JAHEIW010000052.1:0-24504 GCA_024639185.1 Deltaproteobacteria bacterium
GAGGTTGAACTGGAATTTTTGGAACAACTTTTCCGCGCTGGGTATCCTCGATTATGCGCGTTTGCTGAACGATGCGGATGAGAGCAGTCCGGTCACAAACGAAGGTAGCGCCAATCAATTCGTCGGCGGTTTAGTACTGCTATACAGTTTTTAAGCGCATTCATCGAAATTGAGATTGAGCTTCAAATGCATAAGGGGGCTTCATCGCTCACGGTTACGTTGTGGATGAAGCCCCCTTAAATCGATACCCGCATTGACCTGCCCTTGAAAATAATCCATTTTTGACTCGTCTAAAACTCTAGCGAAAAACGCTTGCCGGCTGCAAAATGCTTCCGGCGCTCGTTTTGATAAAGGGTTACCCCGCCGGCACCATAGACCCGCCACCGGCCGGCGGGGCCGTCGTTCAGCGTTGCTGTCTGTTCGTCAATACCGATTAAGGTCACACCGGGCAGGCGTTGCGCCAACTCGGGCGCCCATCTGTTGCCGAAGGTATTGTGGTGCGGCACAATACAGCTAGCGGGTATCAGTCCCAACCCGCTGAATATTTTCTTCTCATGCGGATCGTAATAGTGATCACACAAAATCATGGCACCGGCGCTGCTGCCGGCGATGACCGCACCGGTTTGATGGGCGCTCAGCATCGTCTGCCAGCTGTCACTGCCTGACAGGGATTGCGCCAGGTGGCGGGGAAAGCCGCCCAGCAGGTAGATCATATTGGAGCGCTGCAGGGCGGCGACCACGGCAGGGTTATCAGCGGAGTTGCGGTCGATGAGCGGCAGAGCGCTGACATTGACGGCCCCCAGATTTTTAAACCATTGCACCCCGTTCTGCCCGGCCCAGAGATGATTGTCGTCCGGTGCCGCTGCGGCGGGAATAATGCTGATGCGTGCATCGAGCCCGCCGGCGAGCTCGATCGCCCTGAGGTCAGGCGCTGCCATGCGGCCGTTAAATTCAGCCCCGCCAGCTAACAAAATATAGCCCATGCGATAAATGCCTAAAATGCGCTAAAATGACTAAAGTTGATAAGACGACCTAACTGACAAAAATATGGCATGAATACCATGTGGATGCAAGTCAGGTGGATGCAGCGCTTTCGAGTTAAACATCGACCGATTTGTGATGCATATTTACAGATGATCGCATGATATGATAGGCGGGTTTGTCGCACAAGGCAGAATGGCGTGCGGCTCCTTTTTTATTTCTTAACGGAAGCGATTATGAACAACGCTCTCATCATTGTTGCCAAAAAGCCCGAGCCCGGTTCAACCAAAACGCGCCTCAGCCCGCCGTTTACCCCTGAGGCAGCGGCTGAATTTTACGATTGTCTGATGCGCGACACCCTGGCATTGGCCGCACAGGTGCCGGGGGTTGATCTGATCCTTGCCTATGCACCGGCATCGGCAGTTGATTATTTTCAAAACCGGGTGCCGAACGGCTTTCGCCTGACACCTCAACAAGGCGCCCATTTAGGAGAGCGCCTGGCGAATGCCCTCGCATTTCATCTCAAACGGGGTTATCGCAAGGCCATCATTATGAACAGCGATGGACCGACTTTACCCCTGGCGCACCTGCAAGCGGCATTTACCGAACTGGATCATGCCGATGTAACCCTGGGCATGGGACATGACGGCGGCTATTACCTGATTGGCCTCAAGCAAATGGTTCCTGAGTTGTTTGAAAATATTGCCTGGAGCACCGAAAAGGTCATCCCCCAGACGCTGGATATCTGTCGGCGCCTGAAACTTACCGTGCATTCGCTGCCGGAGTGGTACGATGTGGATGTGGATGCCGATCTTCAACGGCTGCGTCAGGATTTAGTGCTCAACCCGGCATCGGCCCCTCTGACGTATTCGTTTCTGAAGAAATCAGAACTATTATAGATGTCTTTTATACGAACGGTGTAAAATGTGGGATGGCTGCCGTCTTTAAAACGTCGCTCCCTTAAGCTGATTTGAGCCCTTATTTGCCGCTCGGCAGACCCAGATCATAAATCTCAAAGTTAGCTGGCGCTTCCTGTAAGCTTTCCAGTTGATCTTCTTTGCCGGAGCGCTGATCACTTTCCTGCCACCGAATCCAATCGTCAATGCTCTGCCAGGTTGAGACCACGATGATGTTACACGGATCGTAGTGGTTTACCAGGGTTTCACCGGAGATATATCCCGGTTGCTTGAGTGCGTGACTGCGAACCTCATTCAGCATTTCCAGGGCTGCTTGGGTTTTGCCTTGCTTGATATTTCTTTTGATAAACACTTTAACCGCCATGTTGCCCTCCGCTAAAGGTTGATGAAATCATTTTCAATCCCTATGCGTATGGTATATATTAATTTGATTAAATCAAATAGATCTTGTAAAGGAACGCTAAAGATAACCGGGATAAATCAGTGTTTGCGGTCCATTAAACCGACCGAATTAAATGCGGTCCTTCTGACTTCTTTCCGTGAAAGGAATAGTGCATGCTATACAGTTTGCTCGATACGGATTTTTACAAACTGACTATGATGCAGGTGATTTTACATCAGTATGCCAGTGCCTGGGTGCGTTACGCATTTAAGTGGCGAAATTGGGACGAAATGCACTTAACCGTTTCGCTGCAAGATTTCAAAAGCAAAGTAGATGCTGAAATTGACCGGCTGTGTCAGTTGCGTTTTAGCGATGAGGAGATAGACTATCTGGCCGGCATCCGGTTTTTTAAACCGGACTTTATTGAATATTTGAGGCTTTTTCAACTGAATCGTAATTACATTAATACCTTTATTGATAATGAGCGTCTGCAAATCAATATTGAAGGACCGTGGTTAAATACCATTCTGTACGAGATACCCGTTCTGGCGGTCATCAGCGAACTGTATTCCAGTTTGCACGGCGTTGATGACGCCACCTGGCAGAAAGAGGGCCGCCGGCGTCTGAAAGAAAAAGTCCGCTTGTTGATCGCAGCCACGATAGATGAGCACCGCTTTAGATTTGCTGAATTCGGCACCCGCCGACGCGCTTCATACGCCTGGCAGCAAGAAGTCCTTCATTACCTGGTCGACAATTGTAAGAATCGTTTGGTGGGCACCAGCAACCCCCACTTTGCCATGCAGCTTGGGATCAGGCCGATCGGAACCATGGCCCATGAATTTTTTCAGGCACACCAGCAATTGGGCCCCCGGCTGGTGGACAGTCAAAAAATTGCCCTGCAGTGCTGGGCGGACGAATATCGCGGGGAGCTGGGTATTGCCCTTTCCGATACCATGGGCTTTGATAAATTTTTAAAGGATTTCGATCGTTTTTTTGCTTTGCTCTTTAACGGCTGCCGTCAGGATTCCGGCGATCCGTATGAATGGACCGAAAAGCTTATCGCCCACTACCAGCGCCTGCGAATTGATCCAACAACCAAATCGGCCATTTACAGTGACGGTCTGACGCTTGAAACTGCAGTGAAAATTTTTACCCGTTTCCACGATCAGATTGAAACCGCTTTTGGTATCGGAACCAATCTGACCAACGACTGCGGCTTTGTGGCGCCTCAGGTGGTGATTAAAATGGTGGAGTGTAACCGCAAACCGGTTGCCAAAATCAGCGATAGCCAGGACAAGGGTATGTGCGAAGATGAGGAGTTTTTAGATTATTTGAATTACGTTATCAGAGAAGACATCAATTCTTAGAACCGGCTTCAATACCAGCATCTTTTGTGCGCTTTTTCATATGGTGGATGATTTTACGGGTTACCGAATCCCCAGATGGTCACCCTGCCTTTGACCCCGTCGATTTCAAGTTTACCGCTGCCGGCTTCTTTGATCATAACGTTGTGGGTGACGTTGATAATTTCAATTGCACCGGATCCGTCCCGGATCGCCAGATTGCCGTCGATATCTTTCAGGGTCATCTGCCCGGAACCGTCTACCAGGCGCACATCTCCCCTGACCTGCTCGATCTGCATGCTGCCCGAGCCGTCCTTAACGTCAAGGTTTCCCCTGATGTCAGTGATGTTGATTTTACCAGAGCCATCTTCTACGGTGACTTTTCCTTGAATATCTCTGATATGGATTGATCCGGAGTCATCCTGAATGTCCAGGGCTGCATCCAGGTCACTGACATCGATGCGACCGGATCCATCATCTATTTGAACCCGCAGATTTTTGGGGATGGCAACAGTTAAATTGATTTTCGCATCGGCGGTCATTGTTTTTTGATTTTTAAAGACGCTTTTTAATAAAGCCTTGCGGCCGTCCTGTTTGAGTGTCAGCAGCACATGTCGCTCCAGAAAATCGGCCAGATCATCTTGGGTGATCGCGTTAATTTGAACACTTGCCGTTACCTTAATGCGATCGGCACCATCAACCCCGTATACTTCGAGATAGCCGGCTGCGCATGTGATCTGCAAGACTTTCTGATCTGAAATCGCTAATTGCAGGTGTTGAGTGTGTTCGACCGATTCAGCATATGCAGCCAGCGGCAACAATATAACCAAACAGAAGACGTTTATTCGCATCGCAGCCCTCCACATCGCAGCCCGAGTCCCGCTGCCGGTAATTGTGCAGACGGGTCTCCGTCACAATTTTGCGGACGTCCGATCGCGTCGCGCGGCAGCTCATTGTCACTTACCCTGTGACAAATAGCAATATTTTTTGTATATAAAACGGGGCTTGTTCCTGTGAGCACAGAAAATCGAATAACGGATTCGAAGACGATGACACACGATAGACTCGATGCCAGAGCGGTAGTGATCTTAACGGTGCTGTGTTTAATCTGGGGCTTGAATGCCGTTGCGATGAAATATGCCACCGACGGCATTGCGCCCATTTTTTGTGCCGGTCTTCGATCTCTGATCGCCACTATCTGTTTGATAATCTGGATGGCCGGTCGGCGAATACCCCTTTTTGTCGGCCACCTCAAAGACGGCATTCTGATCGGTCTGTTGTTCGGCGCCGAATTCGGGCTTCTGTACATGGCCATAAGCTATACCACCGCCTCATCGGCCTGGATTCTGCTATACACCTCGCCGTTTTTCCATGCGATAGGGGCCCACCTTTTTCTGACCGGCGACCGTCTGTCGGTTGCCAAGTCAGTCGGGATGATGTTGTCTTTCGCCGGTATTTTGGTCCTGTTGAGTCAACACCTGGGCCTGCCTTCGGTCGATCAATTTGTCGGGGACATGCTGGCGCTGGCCGCCGCCATACTGTGGGCATTGACAACGGTGGTGATCAAACGCCGCCTGGTTGCAGTTGTTTCACCGTATCACACGCTTTTTTACCAGACCCTCTTTTCGATTCCTATTCTGTTTCTGCTCAGTTATGGTTATCAGGAAACACCGGTTCGCTACCTTGACGGGCTCATATGGATTTCATTGGCCTACCAGGGTATTCTGGTTGCCTTTATCAGCTACCTGGTATGGTTTTTTCTGGTTCACAGCTATCCGGTCAGTCGGCTGTCGGCGTTTACTTTTTTGACGCCGGTGTTTGCAACGCTTGCCGGGGTCCTGTTGCTCAGCGAGCCGTTGACCCTGCGCTTGATCATCAGTCTGACCCTGGTCAGTATCGGAATTTATATCGTCAACCGCAATTGAACAGCGGTGCTAAAAGATCCTAAAATGGGCACACGCAACACAGAAATACAGGTCTTATCCGGGTCAGCGGATATTGTGCTGGTTGCGCCCCACGGGCTTGCCCAAGACGATGAAAACACCGACAGGGTCGCACGGCAAACGGCTGAGCGGCTGGCCTGCACCGCCATTATCAATATCGGGCTTCCTCGTAAACAATTGGATTTAAACAGTATCCAACAGGCAAAGCGCCATCCCACCTTCATTCAGACGCTCAAAGCGGCCACTACCGCCGACGGTCGATCCCAGGTCATCTGGGTTCATGGCATGAAAGATAAAAGTGCGGCGCTCGAAGCCGGCTCGATAAATGCCGGCCATCCGGTTGATTGTTTGATTGGATACGGGCTGCCGAATCGGATGACCGCCGGAGCGGATACCATCACCCGCCTGGCGTCTTTGTTGAGCACCGGTGGCCTGCGCACGGTCGTGGCTGCTGATGAGCGGTCTAAATTTCGCGGCCATTCGGCTGACAACATGAATCAATGGTTCCGAAACAATGGCTATCCGTTTTCGCAAGTGCAATCTTTACAGCTGGAATTATCCTGGAGCGGGGTGCGCGAGGACGGGTGCATCAGCAAAACAGCCGCAATTCTGGCCGCTGCCCTAAAACAGTTCATTATTACAGATAGTTAAGGGGTCGGGGAGTTTTTCCATCCAACCCCCGATAATAACGGAATGAATTATCAGCAGCGAAATCGTGCACTGTCTGAAGGGTTTAGGGAGCGTTGCGAAAGAACAGCAATGACCCCAAAGCCACGGTACGGCGAAAATTTGATTTTAGATCTAACCCATCATTTTCTATTTGAATTCTGTTCTTTCGCTACACTCCCTTAACCCTGAGTTTGCACGCTGAAGTCGCTGATATTTCATTCCGCCGTCAGTTTAAGGAAAACTCCCCGATCCCTTTATTTATATCTTCTCATTAATTTTCATACAAAACAAAAAAACTGGGGCGAGCCTTTAGGACCCGCCCCAGTTTCCGAAGTTAGTAAAAGAAGGTGACAAAGCGTGTCTCCCGAAACACGCGTAGCATATGTATCGGCCTTTTTTGAAAAGAACTTTAGCTTTTTTTGGCTATTTATCGCTCACCGCAGAGAATAAATTCTTTCAATCAAAAAATAAGAAAAATACGCTCTGCGAGCTCGGCGCCATTCCGCCTTTAAATCGAATCCAGCGCTTGTTTCAGATCTTCAATTAAATCATTGACATCTTCGATGCCCACCGAATACCGCACCAGGTTTTCAGGAATACCCATTGCCGCTCTCTCGCTGGCGTTCAATTCGACATGACTGGTGGTGGCCGGTGGTCCCACAATCGTTTCAACCGCCCCCAGGTTAGCGGCGCGATGAGCATATTGTAATCGCGGCAGGAATTGCATTACCGCCCCGTAGCCACCTTTAACCGAAAAGGCGAGCATACCGCCGAAGCCCTGCATCTGTCGCCGGGCAATGTCATGTTGCGGATGAGAATCCAGACCGGGGTAAAAAACGTGTTCGACGGCCGCATGGGATTGCAGAAAGCGGGCAATTTGGATCGCACCTTGATTCTGGCATTCAATACGAAGCGCCAGGGTTTTCATGCCGCGCAGCAACAGATAGGCCGCCATGGGGTCCAGGGCGGCGCCGTTGATTTCCCGGAAATGAAAAATGCGACGAATAAGATCCTGCGGCCCGCAGACCGCCCCGCCCAGCGCATCGGCATGGCCGCCCAGATACTTGGTGGCACTGTGCAATACCAGATCGGCTCCCAGCACGAGCGGCTTCTGGTTAACCGGTGTGGCAAAGGTATTGTCGACCACCACCAGGGCATCGACCCTGTGGGCGGCGGCTGCCAGACGCGCGATATCGACAACTTTCATGGTTGGGTTTGTGGGGCTCTCTAAATAAAGAACCTGGCAGCCTTCCGAAATGGCCGTTTCAATTGCACCCTGATCAGTGGTGTCGCACAAAGTTACTGTGATGTTGAAGCGGGGTAAGAATTCCTGAAATATTTTATGGGTTCCACCGTAGCTGTCTTTGATTGAAACGATACGATCGCCGGGGGTTAGCAGGGTAAACAGGGTGTTGGATATAGCGGCCATACCGCTGGCGAAAGCCGTTGCGTCCTGGGCGCGTTCCAGGCGGCAGATTTTTTCTTCAAAAGCCCGCACCGTCGGGTTGGTGTTGCGGCTGTAAATATGGCCGTCGACTTCCCCGCGGCCGACCTTTGCCCAGTGCTCCAGATCGGCATAGCCAAACGAGACGCTGTGGACGACCGGTACCTGGGTAGCATTTTCCCAGTGCGGTTTGTCTTCACCGGCCCAGACGGCTAAAGTGGCATCTTTGGGGTCATTGTGTTCATTCATTTTATTTTTCCTCCTCGGTAGGTATCGGGCTGAAGGGTTAAGGTGTGATTTGAAATAAAATTTTAAGCGCACCGGGCGCGGCGGCATGCTCGAAAGCGGCCAGGGCATCATTCAGAAAATAGCGTTTCGCAATGAGCCCTGTGGGGTCTACCCGTTTTTGTTCCAGTTGATCGAGTGCGGTTGCCATGGGTCCACAACGCGACCCCACCACGGTGATCTCATCGACCACCAGGGATGAAAGTTGAAGGGGCCACTTTGATACATCCGTGTCCCGGTAAGTGCTTTTGAGCACAATGGTCCCCCGGGGCCGGACTGCCTGGCGGGCCAATGCAAACCCGGCAGGCGAACCGGTGGCTTCGATCACAATAGCAAAAGAGCGGTCGCGGATGCCGCCCGCTTGAGTCCAGTCAATATCATGGGCGCTCAGAAGTACCTGCTGGCTTTTGTAGCGGGCGACAACTGTCAATTGGCCGGCCAGCGATGCCAGGGTTTGGGCAATCAACTGCCCGAGTCGACCGGCGCCGATCACCAGCACGCTGTCGGCGTCACCGATTTGGATCTGTTGCTGGATTTGCAGTGCGGCTGCCAGCGGTTCTGTAAAAACAGCGGCTTCATCGGACACCGTCTCCGGTATTGGAATTAAATTTTGCAGCGGCAGACTCAGGTAGTCCGCAAAGGCCCCCTGGCGGTTTTTTATGCCCAGCACACTTCGGGTTTTACAATGTTTGTGACCGCTTGCCAGGCAATCGCTACACTTACCGCAGCCAACATTGATGTCCGCGACAACCCGCTGCCCGACTCGTGCAGTCGCATCTGGTGCCTGTTCGATTACGCCGACAAACTCATGGCCCGGGATGCCGCAATACGGATAATATCCCTTTACCAGCTCCAGGTCGGTACCGCAAATGCCTGCCAATCGAACTTTGACAAGGGCCTCACCCTTGAGCAGCCCGGACTCCGGGACGTTTTCACGAAAGCTCAAAACCTGGTTTTCCAGCCAAACCGCCCGCATTTCGCAATTCCTTAATTAATTTGGGTTTCAGGGGGCAGATCGGAAAATTGCCACAAAGACACTAAGACACAAAGACTCAATGAAAACCTTTTAGCTAAAATCTTTCTTTGGATCTTGGTGTCTTGGTGGCGAACAGGCAATTAAAACGACAATTGTTGCAATATTTCCACGATCCTATTAAATTCGCAACAATTAAAGCGCTATTCGCCCATCTAAAAATGATAAAACTTTTACGGTAAAGGAATACCAGGACATGCTGATTTTTGATTTCGATGGGGTCCTGATCGACTCACTCGATGAAGTGGTTTTAACGGTCTACAACACGGCCACCGGTCAGCAGTTGATGTCTGCGTCTGACTTGCCGCAGGCGCTGATACGATTATTTTGCCGCAACCGCTTTCATGTTCAGCCGATCGGAGATGGTATCCTGCTCATGAACTGGTGTCTGAAAAATTATCGCAGTGAACCTGGCAAAATTTTAACACCCGCAGAATACCAGGCGATCATTTGTGAAGCGAGCACACCGATCGCCCAGCGCTCCGGGCAGGTTTACCAAACGCGACAGCAGTTTATCGAACGCGACGCCGCCGGCTGGACGGCCTTGCATCGGCCTTTTCAGCCCCTCTGGAATGCGCTTGTCGGACGCCGGGAGCAACCCGGATTCGCCATTGTAACCAACAAAAACCGAGCGGCCACCGAGCGGCTTTGCCGACATTTTGGCCTTAAGATTCCGTCCGAAAACATTTACAGCGGAGATAGCGGGATTTCCAAAGTCGAAAACATGCAGTGCATCCGGCAGCGCTTTGGGGCCGCAACCTACTATTTTTTAGACGATTCCCTCAAAAATCTGCAAGAGCTGGATCAAAACATAAACCGGCAAAACAAATTGCTCATACCGCTCCTTGCTGCCTGGGGGTATATCGGCCCTGAAGATCATAAATTAGCGCGCACCTCTGGCTACGAGGTATTGACGCAGTCAGCAGCGATGGAATTTCTGTCGAAAATGGTGCCGTTATAAAGGAGAAATCATGCCGGCACTTGAAGACGATAAAACGAATGCCCTAAAAAGCCTGACATTAGAAGCCTGAAAATAGATGAACAAAATCAACGTGTGTCTATTTATACCGATATGCCATGGCTGCGGGATGATGACAGACCTATCGATGGTTTTGGTATCGGGGTGGGTCGTGGCGGCGGAATTATACTGGGGGACTAGTTTCTAAAACGGTTTGGGACAAGGCACACTAGAAACTATGCTAGTAACACACTATCAACAGCGGTGCTTGAATCCATGTGGCGCTTCGCCCTTGAAGCTTGCTGCTTTTGTCTGTGACCGCTTAAAATTCAGCGCCGGTTTTAAACACCTGTTTTTTTTACTAAATGGGCACTCAAATTCTAAGCCCGTCGCCACCAGCTGCAGCCCCTCCCTATTTTTATTTGCCTTGCCATAGCGTGGATCACCTATCACCGGATGGCCGACGATCTCAAAATGGCGACGAATTTGGTGTTTTCGGCCACTGCCCATTTCGATATGAACGGTACTGATATCGACTGCCGGTTCGTAGATTTCAACTCTGAATTCGGTCGTGGCAGGCTTGCCGTCCAGATCAACATCAATGACGCCGCCGGGCCTGGATTTGGCAGGATTTCCCCTTACCCGGGCAGCATACCGTTTGAGAATGTGTTGTTTCTGCGGGGTAATTGCAAGTAAGGCGTTATCATCACAAAGGCACAAAGCTCACGAAGTAAAATTATAATTTGAGAGGATTATCCTTTAGTCTTTGCGTCTTGCCGCTTCCACCCGGATGCGTTGCAGATAGAAAAGGGGTGTATCTCCGGTAGCGGCTTTAAAACGGCGCTCAAAAGTGCGCCGGCTCATACCGAATTTCTGTGCCAGTTGATCATAGCTGTGTTCCCGGCCGAAATGTTCCTCAATCCAATGCTGAACCGCTAAATCTTAGGCCGTTTGCCGAACCGGGGCTCGGTCTCGCGGGTGCGTTTAAGTTCATAAAAGCCGGGCGTTCTGCCGGCAACGATAATCGCATCCCAAAGCGCAACAGCGGCTTCTCCTGTTGGCGCCGGGCTGCAGACCGGGCCAAAAAAACCCGGCCCGTCACCACCGTCAAGAACAATTAAAGGCACGCCCACATCCTTGCCGACTTTGGCAAGCGCCCGGTCCATATCCGCTTGAATCGCATTATCCCACTGAGGCTCGTTTGCTGCTGTTGCCAGGTCGGCCGGATAACCGCCGGTTTCAAGGATTTTTGCCAGATCTTCGGGCGTATCAATATCTTTTTCGTCATGGTGGTAGCGGGTACCCATGATGGTATACATTTTTGCCAGACCGTCATTGCCATCCGCTTTGCCCACCGCTGCGGCCACCCGCAGGGCTTTTAGGCCCATTGCATGCAGCGTTTTATACGGTTCGGGTATATCCCGCTTGGCGTTTATGATTTTCAGGCTAAACAGCTTCCAGTTGACCTGAATTCGTTTTTGACGACCGACATCGATCATCCAGCGCGAGGTAATCCAGCACCACGGACAGACCGGATCCCAGTAAAAGTCGACGGTGTTTTTTTTGGCAACCATTTTGTCCTCCATCATTCCATATTAACTTACCGATAATGTCAGCATGCTAATTACTATTAACCTTGAAGCACACCAAATCATACCTATATTTAAGGTGTATCTGTTGAATGACACTGATGATTATTTTTAAAATCCACCTTTAACCTGCACTTCATCGGAAAGGTTTAATTGCAAATGAATGCGCCGCGCCGTTTAGCACGGATCAAACGATTGGTCTTAATCACCCTTTTTCTGATATTTGCCGTTGAGGCAATAGCCATTGAAAAAGCAAAATATCAGGTTGCTGAGAGCGATAAAAATTTTGAGCTCAGACAGTACTCACCTCGCATCGTTGCCCAGACATTTGTGGCGGGAGATTTTGAAGCAGTCGGCAATGTGGGTTTCCGCCGCCTGTATGATTACATCAATGGCAAAAATATCAAAAACCGAAAAATGACCATGACAGCCCCGGTAACCCAGGAAGCCGAGTCTGAAAAAATTGCCATGACGGCTCCGGTGACCCAGGAAAAGTCGCAGGGCCGGTGGCGTATAACCTTTTTAATGCCGGCCGAATACACCATGGAAACGCTTCCCAGGCCGTTGGATGAACTGGTGCAACTAATAGAGGAACCCGGCTATCTGATGGCGTCCATCCGGTATTCGGGCACCTGGAGTCAGAAACGTTTTGAGAAAAATAAGGCCCTGTTGCAGGCAGAAATTGCCAAGCGCGGGCTAACAGCTGTGGGGCAGCCGGTCTGGGCGCGCTATGACCCGCCCTTTATGCCCTGGTTTTTGCGTCGAAATGAAATCCTCATCCGCGTGCAAAATTAGAGCGGTCACCGATTCCCACGGCAAACCGCTGCTGCAATCCCGCACACCAAAACGAATTGGCAGGCGGAACGTTTATCAGGATCCTTTTATCCCGCTCATCAGCTTTTGTTTAATATTCTGAAACCAGCCTTTTTCCGATTCGCGAATAATGCAGGCATCCTTGAGCAATTGAATAAATTCCGGCTGCGTTGATTTATAGCAAAGGATACGATCCATCGAGAGGATGTTATCGAGATTTGGCGGCTCCAATCCGAAATTGTCATTTCGATTGATCGATTCCATTGTAATCGAAAGGGCGTAAATGACCATTTTCTCCGCCATTTCTTTGGGCGTCAGATCAGATTGATCTGCATACTGATAGCGCACTATTTGATAAACGCAGGCCGCCAAAACAGGATCACCGACTTCCTTTGCATCGTTACAGGTGTGCAAATTAAAATTACTGTCCAAAAATTCATCGGCCATTTTTTGTAACCGCCGAATCCATTTGTTGTCCAAATTCTGCGGCAGAACGGCAACCGGCCCAAAAGTCAGAACCTCGTTATAAAATTCTGAAAGCATTTTATAGCCCCTTTGCTGACGTTTACGTTCAGTGCTTTTCTTCTTTTCTGCCTGTTATGTATCAAGCTGCATTTATTTTCAAGTATCTTCTTGACATCTTTCAGGGGTGTAAACATAGTAGGGCATCAAATCATTCAGCGATAACAAGGAGACCTCATGAGTGACCTGAAAGCCAAAATACTGGAGAAGATGAAGACGCACACCCTGGCTTCTTTTGCCACCGTAACCGACGAGCGCAAACCGTGGACGCGCTATGTGGTAATCAGCGCTGACGACCAGATGAACATCTGGTTTGCGACTTTCAAAGGCTCCCGCAAAGTGAGCCAGATTGCCGATAATCCCGAAGTACATCTGACCCTGGGTGTCGGCGATATGCAAAACGCGGTTTCCTGGCTGCAGGTCGAAGGACGGGCCGAGATCATAGAAGACTCCGAGACCAAACAAACCGTCTGGTATGACATGCTCGAGCCGATTTTTGCAGGACCCGATGATCCCAATTATGTGGTCTGCAAGATCGCCCCATACCGAATTGAATATTACACGATGAACAAGCAAAATCCTGACATCTGGGAAGCCTGACCGCTATCCCCTAAAATGACTTCTTTGCCGTCATCTCTATCTTCGCTGATATACGAAACAGGATTTAATTCACGGCTGTGAAGATCTGGCCGTGGATTGCGCACGGATCCCATTTGCTTGTCTTTTTACCCTTTCTGATAACCTTGCCATCCAAATTGAATCGCCAAGGCTTTCCGGGTTTGATATCGCTACCTGTATTTGATATATGGAGCAGGGACTGCCACCGCAATATATCACATATGCAATTGCTGACCGAGGGGGGAGAATGAAAGACGAAAAGCACATTTTGACCATGCTGGTCGAAAATGAACCCGGTGTGACGGCACGGGTTGCAGGTCTTTTTGCCAGCCGGTGTTACAATATTGATACCATCTGCGGCGCGCCGACGGCCAACCCGAAAATGTCGCGTATCACCATATCGACGAAGGCAAATCCGGACATGCTCGAACAGATCATGAAGCAGGTGCGCAGACTCGTAAATGTGATCAAATTGCGGGACATGACCGGCGAGGATGCCGTCAAGCGTGAAATGGCCCTGATCTGCGTAAAGGCCAGATCAAAAGACCGCAGCGAAATATTAAGAATCATCGAAACCTTCAGGGGCCGGATTGTTGATACCGGCGCCAGTCACTTTATTATCGAAGTCACCGGCAGGCAGCAAAAAATAGATGCCCTCATCCGGCTGCTGGAGCCAATGGGTGTAAAAAAATTGGCCCGGTCCGGCGTTCTGGCCCTATATCGCGAGCCGCATTAGCATAACTTTGTGGCCTTTCTTAGCACAAACGAGGTTGATGGCGTATCCGGATGCAAAAAGACAAATATTGCGCCATGCTGTCCTTGAAAGTGAATTTTTTAACCGGATTCTCGTTTTCTGACAACGACCTGGTGCACAGGAGAAACACCCATGAAGGCAACCGCCCTTATCTCTTTGTTCATTTTCGCTTTCCTTAAACGGCAGCCGGCCTACAAAGATCAAATGAACAATGACAGTGATACGGTTGCACAGCGCAGCGATACTTGATTTCTGGCACCCCGGCGTTATTTTGATATATCGTATAAATTCGGTTCCGGCGACCAAATCAACAGTGAGATGCCAAAAAAGGATGTGACCGCAATGATGAACAACAGCATTACGATATGGATTATATTGGCATTTGTAACCATTTTCACACCAAATGCAGTTGCCGTAGACTACTGGTCTATGTCCGGTCAGTCTACCTATCGATGCCCTGGCGGGTTAGTCGCTCTTGGCGACTCTGACCGCGCTGTGCGAGAAACATGCGGCGACCCCCTGGAGGTCACCAGCAGGGAAGACAAAGGCCCCATCTGGGTCTATCATTTCGGGCAGGACCGGTTCATGTATTACCTTGAATTTGTATTTGGCAAGTTGGAGCGCATCTTGAGCGCGTCCTGCGATCGAAACAAATACCAATGTTTTGACCTGGATTGAACGCTGAACAAGCTGCAAGATGGTTTTAGCCTTCTTTTCACTCCGTAATTAGTCCTCTTCTGCAAAGCTTTCCCCGACATAAAGACCTACTATATCTGGGTGAGGATAATGTCAATTATACCATATCATGTAAGCCCCAGTTCGCTCGACATCTGGTCGTGTAAGGGCACACTGGAAATGATCGATACGGCCCGGGAAGAAAACCCGGATCTGGACGTCAAGCTTCTGATTAATCGAAAAATTCCGGGAACCCGGGTGGGCCGCGAGGCACGACAGTCTCTGGGAATATTTGATATGGATATCCTGGATACCGAACTTTGCCAGCGCGTTGCCTATATCGACGCGATGACGTCAGGTGTTTCGGTAATGCAATACGCGCCCGGCAGCAAAGCTGCCGGTGAAATAGAAGATCTATGTGAAGAGGTCACGCTTCTGGAAGCAAATCAGCATTCTAATAATGCAGAGCCGGAACCATTGGCAGCACCGCAGGAAACACACCCTGGCAATCCTTTTTGGAGTGAGAGGTATAGTTGAGCGCGTAACTGTTCCGGCAGATAAGCAGCCAAGTTATTAATGGGCATGCCTTCATCATTTTGTTGACGATATGACGGCGCCCTATACGTTGTGTTGAGAAATTGCCATCCGACGAAAGGGAGCACCAGCATGGCCAAAATAAAAAAACGAAGGCTTAAATGGTCGGCATCCGAGTCGGCCCAGGTTGTCGGATACAAACTTTACTGGTCCGAAGGCGGTGAAGTCAATTACGATTCCAGGTGTGTCACCCTGGGCAATATCACTGAGATTGTTCTGCCCGATGATGTGGATGCCTTCGTTCCCGGCGGCGGACCCGTTGTATTTGGCATCACCGCCCTGGATGAAGTGGGCAACGAGTCGGATATGATAACCCTGGTGGCACCCTGTCAGTTTAACGTGCCCACAGCCCCGGATGATTTTTATTTACAAAAGTTAGATGATTTCGGCATCACCGCAAACCAGGATGAAAACGTCGATTATTATCTAACGAGTTTGCAGGATGATAAATCCGGTGAAGTTGAGCCGGTCCGGATGATCAAAGCGGTCAAGTCCAACGGTCGCGGCCAGAATGACCGATCAGATGCCGATTTTGATACTGTTGCCAAGAAGAAACGAGTTGGCGGAAAGGGCTAAAACTTAGCGGTCAGTTCGGGGTGATCCGGGGATCTGATATGTACCGTCAAGGCGCTTGAGCATATCATCATAGCGTTGCTCGAGCGCTGAGAGGGCTTTGTTGTATTCCTGTTCACCCACGTCGCCAGTATTTAAGCGAGCGTCCAGTATACCGCGCTCATTATCATACCACCTGTCTGGATCAAAATTATACGTCACCGGTCTTTTTCCTGGGTCACCGTAATACGGGCATCCTCGGGCTGCGCCAGACCGGCTGCCACCTCAATTGCTTTGATAATACCGGACGGAACGGGGCATGCGGTGTGTTTACAGTGCTTGGACGCTATGCGCAGGGTTTTGGGCCCGTTCCCTTTATAGGAGATTTCTTCTTCTGGATTGACCACTCTTAACTCACCGGCTAATTTTTGGATACTTTCACACCTGGTGTTGATATCCAGATTGACCCTGCCGGATTGATCCTCCGATGTCGCCCGGATCTCGGTGATCATACCGCAGATGCCGGACATGACATTTACAATACCTCTCATATTAACGCCTCAAACCTTTCGGCAAGTGATGCCAGCAAAATCCATCCAGTCAGGCGGGCAATTGCTGAGCATCATTAAAAACGATCACGCCCAAAATCGCCCGTTTAGCTATCTGCCTTTTAACGTGAAATTAATTTAGCATCTATTTTCATGCAAATAGGGTAAAAATTGGATTTTGCACGTGTCGCAGGATTTCAAATGCAAGGCACTTCCTTTATTTTCATGCAAAATTCAATTTTTAAGTCAGAAGTGATATGCCGCGCGAATCGTTCCCGCCCAATGGTTGAATTCGGTGACGTCGCCGGTACCCCACACGTGCTTGATGTCGAGGCCGACACTGACACGGTCCCTGACAAAAATGTCAAATCCAAGACCCAGATCGTAGGCAAAATCCGAATCGTCTGGATCAGCGATCGCAGAATCGATATTGACGTTCATAATGCCCCCGCCGGCTCTGAGATAGGGAAATATGGTATCCTCCCAAAGAGCAGGAGAGTAAACCTTGAGATCAAGCATTGCCAACCAGATGCTGACATCGAAACCAATGCCTCCCGCCTGACCATTGAAATCATCATACCAGTTGAAATTGCCCTCAACCGCGAAATGCTTGTGCCACCAGTAACCGCCAAAAATGTTTAATCCCCACGAATCATCTACGCTGGTGTTGACACTGCCAAATAGCTGTTTAAGGTCGTTGGTGTCGAATCGTTCGATTACACCGCTTACGCCGGCACCCGCAAAGAACCGGCCGTGCTTCTCTTCTGCTTGTAAAGGCAATGTGAAAGATAAGATACTGACAACAGCGGCAAAAAATATGAGGGTCCTGCGCATCGCAACCTCCTGTTCGGAACTTTCAAATAAGACCTAACAGAGAAAGGCACGATCCGTCAAGAATATAGCAGGCCCGATTTCAGGGAATATTGCACCTGTCCCCTGCTGCAGGTGCCGCCAGCATGATCAGCGACGATGCAGCGGGGCAAACATTACAGCTTATGCTTCAGTCCATTATTCTCCGATCTCGATATCTTCAATATCGGGCAATTCCATTTCCCGGCCAGCTGCCATCAAGCAAGCAATGGCAGCGCCGATACAATATACCGCGGCAATGATAGCAACGATGAGTAATATTTTTATGATGGTGACTCCCCCCTTCAGTCAATTTCGGCCATGCTGCAGGCCGATTCGAAAATACGGTTACGCACACTTATGTGCACCCTGAGACGGCATTATCCTATTAATTCGATCCCAAGGCCAATAGCAACGCTACGCTGACATTAATGCTTCGGCCTCGGCCCGTGCTTTCAACAGGCGATCCGTCGGGTTTACCCTTTTTAAGCCCTTCATCTGCAATATGGACAGGCCGACTTTATAATGACCCTTAAAGGGCTCATGCTTCTGTCTGGTTATATTTTTAATTTGTGCGCGTACATATTTGACAAGTCTGATTTTTTCGGCGGTCCAATATTTCATATCCAGAACCGTGCCGACGTCCAGAATGTTTAACACCGCAGAATTCGCATTGATAAAAAAGCAACCCTGGTGATCATCGATCTCCTGCAGCTTAAACTGGTAGCCCAGATCGTTGCGGCTTATCTTTATTTCGGCTCTCAGATGGCCGTCGGCTTTTTTCAGGTGTCGATATTTGTTATCGAACCGATTACCGGCAATTATATGTTGTACCATGTTGCTCCTTTCCGCTTTTACGCTAGATCAAACAGTCATTGTTCGGGTATACGGATTGCCTGCGGGTTTTTAAAAAACCGGCATAAACATCCTACAGCATGGTGTCTGGCGGGCAGGCATAAGGGCGGATATTTGGTATGTTTATACAATTCCTTCGGGGGCGCAAACGAGCCCGTTTGGCAAACGTCGGCGCGCTTTGGACCCTCTGCCACTTGGGTAATGCAATATCCATGCAAATATTGCAGATAAAGCAATGAGTCATAAATTATTAATAATTCAGATTTGTTATATAAATATCTGCCCACGGCCACCTTGTTTTTGTGGAAGGATATTACCAAAATATAGGTAAGCGGTTACCCATTGCGGTACGGGCGGCGAAATACCTGCATTGAACAGGGCTTTGGTGGCCGCTGAAACCGCTTGCGCTAAATAAAGTACTTGATTTTGATGGGAAAAAGAATTTATAATTTATATATTGATCAGGGTCTGTCTTGATTGAAGGCTGGTTTCATTCTGCAGGAAAGATCCATTCGTCCGGGTGGCATCCTGAAGTATGGGACTATGGTAATTACAGAAACAAAGGGGGTGTCACAGTGGCAAATGGTGTTGTAAAATGGTTTAATGACCGTAAAGGTTATGGCTTCATCGAGCAGGAAGATGGCCCGGATGTTTTCGTCCATCATACCGGAATCGATGCTGCTGGATTCAGGTCTCTTAACGAAGGTGATCCGGTTACCTTTGAAATAGAAGAGGGACCCAAAGGCGCACATGCCGTTAATGTCAAAGTAGTTTAGCCACCAATTTAATCTCAAGAAAAGGGCAAGCCTTAATTTGTGAAGGGTTGCCCTTTTTTATATAGCTGATAATTCATTCCGCGCCTGCGATTAGGCAGGTTGACACTGCGATCTCTAAAATATTTCACTTCAATTTCGATCCTTCAACCCGGCGGCACGACCCTGTGGCTTGTGATGGACCCGCGCCCCGATAAGGCAACCCAAATCATCATATTTTAAGCCGCAACAGCATAATTTAGATTTTGAAAAAAATTGACACATCCAGCGCTTTATCCTATATTCCAGCTCGAAATTTACTTAGTTATTCATTGAAAGGAGCTCTCCCATGGTACAGAACACCGGTGCCGACCGCATGTATCTGGAAGATGTGGGTGAAATCGTCATGTCGCGGGCGGGCAAGGACATCTGGCTGATCAAGTCGATTACGCAACATGAGGGTTTTCGGGACCGGTGTCTGCCGGATCGGATTTACGTGGTTGATTTTCCCGGACGGGGGGCTGGCGAGGAATTTTTGCTCAATCGTCAGGCCTGCGGGCCGGAAAAATTTCTGATGATCAAAGAGGTCGGCCATGACATGATGCGCCTTTTTGAGCGGATGTTCGATGGCAAGGTAGCGCAATATGTGATCCTGTGGGGTGGTCGCCCGCTGGATCTGCTGGACGCCAATCCGCCGTTGCAGCGTTCCGGGCTTCTGGACACCACCTATATAAAGCTTACCCGGATTGAAGACCGCGACGGTTTTCGCGGCTGGAACATCGTTGAGAGCTCCTTTGTGGGTGAATGGTGGCCGGATGATACCTGGATCATCATGGAGGAATGCATTGCTTCGGGACAGACCCTGACCTATTTTGTGGACGAAGCCTTGAAGAACCATCTTCCCAAAAAGATTTTTCTTTTTCCGGTCTGTGCCAGCCTTGAGGGTCTCGAGGGAATCTGTGAAATCTGCCGGAATCAGGGCGTTGAGTTAATCCCGGTTTTCAACGGTGCCCTTATTGAAGTGGCCGCTGTGGGGGTAACCTTGCCCTATACCGACCTGGGGCTCCAGCCGCGCACCATCACGACCCGGCATTTTTACCATGATCTGAACGACCGCTATCAGGGGACACCGCTGTGCTGGGTGGGTGATATCGGCGATTCGATCTACAAGCCCGAAGAACATCTGATTGAAACCCTCAGTGACATGCTGTCGGTGGGGATGGATTTTGAGCGTGAGGATTTTTCCCTGTGGAGTCCGGTTGTGCGTTCGGCACCTTTTCTCACCCGACTCGAAAACGAGCACCCGGAGATCTTCTCACAGGTGCGCCCTTATCTTAAACCCTAATCAAGCGCTAAGCGCTTGATCTGGAGTTAATGATTATCTGTTATTCGTTAATTGAATAATTCCTTTTGCGGCCTTGATCGTGAGTAAAATATTTCGACAGTCGCGTTCCTAAACGAATAACCAATAACCAATAACAAATAACCATTGATTACCCCCCTTTTTCCTCCCGGCGATAGGGCTTTAGCAGGCCTGCCGGTACCGCTGCCCTTCTGGACACGCCGATCAGCGCAATGATGGTTAGCAGATAGGGAATCATTAAAAACAGGTGGAAAGAAAGCACGACCCCAATGCTCTGGAGCCTGAGCTGCAGGCCGTCTAAAAAGCCGAAGATCAGAGCGCCGATGGTGGCCTTGAGCGGATTCCAGTTGCCGAAAATGACCATGGCAATCGCCACCCAGCCGCGACCGCCGATGACATCGATCAAAAACATGTTTTGATGCGCGAGCGTCAGAAATGCCCCGCCGATACCCATCAGGGCGCCGCCGGCAACCAGACACAGGGTCCGGGTCAATGCCACATTGACCCCGACGGTGTCGGCCACCACCGGATTTTCGCCGACCGTCCTGATTTTCAATCCGATGGTGGTCTTATACAGCAGAATTGACAGGGCCGGTACCAGCAGCCAGGCGATATACGTCAACGTATACTGGGTGAACAGGCCCGGGCCAATTACCGGAATCTTTGAGAGCACCGGCAGCGCCACCTGTTTGAAGGGTTGAATAATCGGGGGCACGGTGGGGGAACCAAAATGCAGTCGATATATGAACATGGCCAGGCCGGTGGCAAACAGGGTAATGCCCAATCCGGAAACATGCTGACTGAGTCCGAGGTTCACCGAAAGCAGGGCCATCAGAAACCCCAGGAGCATGCCCACACAGGCCGCGGCAAACACACCGAACCAGATGGAGCCGCTGGAATAGGTAAACACAAATCCGGTCATGGCGCCCATCAGCATGATACCCTCGATGCCCAGATTCAGCACGCCGGCCCGTTCGGTTAAGATCTCACCCAGGGCCGCGAATATGATCGGGGTGGCCATGCGCATGGTTGCCCCCATGAGGCCGGAGATAAAAGCAAGATCCAAAAATTCAGCTATCATTTGCGCTGCACCTTAATTTTGTATTCCGTAAACAGTAAAAAGATGAGCATCACCATGAGTGCCATCCCCTGAATGACCTCGGCAATATAGGTGGGCACGCCGGTCATGCGGCTCATCGTCTGGGCACCCACGATAATCACACTGAAAAAAAGTGACGAAAACAGCACCCCCACCGGATGAAGGTTGCCCAGCATGGCGATCACGATGCCGGAATACCCGTAGCCGGGAGAAATATCCATAATCAGACGGTACTGAAGGGCACACAATTCACCCACCCCTGCCAGACCCGCCAGGCCGCCGGATATTAATGCGGTCCACAGGATCACCGAAGTGGTATTAATCCCGCCAAAATGCGCAGCGCGGATGTTGGTTCCGACCGCTTTGGCCTGGTAGCCGAAGGTGGTCTTTTTGTTGATAAACCAGATGATCAGCATGGCCACAAAGGAAATAATGATACCCAGGTGAAAGCGCGATCGCGGCATCAGGATAGGATAGCAGGCAGCCTCAACGATCGCCGATGATCGCGGCCAGCTGGAGCCGGGCTGCTGAAGGGGCCCGAAAAGCAGCGCCCCCATGATATGGATCATGACATAGTTTAGCAACAGGGTTGAAACCACATCATCGACTTTGAGTTTGGTCTTGAGCAGTGCCGGGATGGAGGCCCACAGACCGCCGGCAAAAAATCCCCCGACAATGACAACCGGTAGAACCAGCACCGGCGGAATGCTGCCCATATTCACGCCCAGAACGGTGGCCGCCAGTGCGCCGGCCAGCAGCTGGCCCTCGGCGCCGATATTCCAGAATTTGGCCCGGAAGGCAAAAGCCACCGCCAGGCCGGTCAGTAAAAGCGGGCTGGCTTTGACGAAGGTTTCCAATAGATTGTAGCGGGTTCCCAGCGCACCGTGAAAAAGGTAATAATACGACTTCCACAGGTGTCCGCCTGCCAGCAAAATGGGAATGGCGGCCAGAATCAGCGTTGCCAGGATGGCTGCTATCGGTATGACGATTTTAGCCCAGCCCGGCAAGGGTTTGCGTTTTATGATTCTGAATCGGATCACGCCATAACCCCGCTCATCCACAGACCGATTTGTTCGCGCGACGCCGTCGCTCCGGGAGCCTCCCCCATAATTTTTCCTTCATATAAAACGACGATGCGGTCACTGAGCGCAAATATCTCATCCAGGTCGTCTGAAATCAGCAAAATGCCCGCACCCCTCTGCCGTTCTTCCACCAGGCGCTGGTGGATGTACTCCATGGCGCCCACATCCAGGCCCCGGGTTGGCTGAGATGCGACAATCAACGATGGTTCTCCGGCCAGTGCCCGGGCAAGCATGACCTTTTGCAGGTTGCCACCGGACAGGCTTTTGGTGATCGCATCGCGACCGGCAGTTTTGATGTTGTAGGCCTTGATCAGGCGATCGCTGAAGTTGTGGATTTTTTGAGACTTCATCAGCCCGTAGGCTTGAAATGCGGCTGAAGCATGGTTTTCCAGTATGAAATTTTCTTCCACTGAAAGATCCATCAGCAGCCCGGTACCGATGCGATCCTCCGGTATCCTGCCCATCTGGGATTGAATCGACGCTGCCGGGTTGCCCAATTTAAGCGAACGCTCATTAATCTCAATGACACCCTGTGAGGGGGATCGCATCCCGAAAAGCACTTCTGAAAGTTCGGTCTGACCGTTTCCGGAAATACCGGCCATCCCCAGAATTTCATTTTGCCGGACGGTTAAATTCAGGTCGGCTATGGCCGCAAGCTTTTTGTCATTTAATACATTCAGTTTTTTTATATTCAGAACGGGATCACCGGGTGCGCGTTCGGTCTTTTCGATGCTCTCCAGAAGCTCCCGACCGACCATCAGATTGGCCAGCTCGCGCGCACTGGTTTCACTGGTTTTACGTTCGGCCACCACCTCTCCAGCGCGCAAGACGACAATGCGATCTGAAATATCCATCACCTCATTTAGCTTGTGAGAAATGAATACAACCGAGCGGCCTTCTTGGACCAGCGATCGCAGGGTATTGAATAAATCTGAGGTTTCAGCTGGAGCGAGTACGGCCGTCGGCTCGTCCATGATCAGGATGTCAACGTCCCGGTACAGCGCTTTGAGGATCTCGACCTTTTGCTGCTCACCCACCGACAGGGTCCACACGCGGGCGTCCGGATCGATCTGAAGGCCGAATCGTTCCTGCAACCGGACCAGCGCCTGACGGGCGGATGCAAGGTCAAGAAATATACCTTTGCGCGATGCCGTACCCACAACAATATTTTCGAGCACGGTCTGAGAAGCGACCAGGGCAAAGTGCTGATGGATCATCCCCACACCGCGGGAAATGGCATCTTTGGGAGCGGAAAGATTGACCTTTTCTCCCTTGATGAAGATCTCACCCGCATCACAGGCGTAATAACCAAACAAAATGTTCATCAGGGTGGTCTTGCCCGCACCATTTTCACCCAGCAGGGCGCAAATTTCCCCTGAGTGCAATTGGAAAGAAACATCCCGGTTGGCGGTTACATCTAAAAACCGTTTCGTGATGCCTGACATGCTCACGACCGGCTGGTCATTTTTACCCATCCAATTCCTCGGAATGATGATTTTTTGGAAGCAACGGCTAGATCAAAACCAAGAATATACTTTGTTAGGTTGGCCGGCCGAAGGTCCTCGTAAAACGGGATTGAGCCCGTTGAGCCCGTTGCGCCCGTTCGAATCGCATTTTTACTACGAGTAACGGGCCAGCAGGTCAACAGGCTCAACTTGCTGACAGTATATGCATTCTAAAGTCGGCTTTTAGTCTGAAATAGGCTTCTGCTCATCAACCGGAACCCTGAACGTGCCGTTTAGAATTTTCTGCTCAAGATCCCTGACCTCTTTGACCACGCCTGCTGGCAGGGTTTTTTCAAATGAATGAAACGGGGCCAGGCGGGCGCCGCCTTTGGCCATCATGGACCACTCGCCCATATCCATAGAAACCCAGGCCTTTTTC
>JAHEIW010000052.1:24604-26302 GCA_024639185.1 Deltaproteobacteria bacterium
GACCTCTTTGACCACGCCTGCTGGCAGGGTTTTTTCAAATGAATGAAACGGGGCCAGGCGGGCGCCGCCTTTGGCCATCATGGACCACTCGCCCATATCCATAGAAACCCAGGCCTTTTTCTTGACCATCTCGATGCAGAACTTGATGGTGGGGTACATATCCCATACCGGGCCGGTAATCACCACACCGGGTGCCAGTGCATTTTGATCCGACATGTTGCCGAAGGCCAGCACGCCCTTTTCCTTGGCGGCTTCAAACACACCGAAGCGTTCGGCAAAAATCAGATCCGCGCCCGATTCGATCTGTGCGATAGCAGCTTCTTTGGCTTTGGGTGGATCAAACCAGCCGCCGATGTAAGAAATTTTGACTTTGACCTTGGGATTGACGCTCAGGGCGCCGGCCTTAAAGGCATTGACCAGTCGATTGACTTCCCCGATGGGTATGGCGGCAACCACTCCGAGGGTATTGCTTTTGGTCAGCCGGCCGGCAATGACACCACACAGGTAGGATGGCTCATGAATCCAATTATCAAAAACGGAAAAATTCGGAGCCACCGGGCCGAACTCGGATCCGAAAGCAAAGGCGATGTTCGGGTAATCTTTGGCAACCCTTCTGGCCGGCTCCTCGCCGGCTAAAAACGCATCACCGACAATCAGGTCAAAACCTCTTTCAGCATATTCCCGCAGAACTTTTTCAAAATCAGCCGCGGCAATCTTTTCAGTGAACTCATATTCGATATTGCCCATTTCCTTTTTGGCTTGCAGGCAGGCCTGATGAATGACACCATCCCACGGTTCCTCGATCGCCGTCTGAAAAATGGCCGCGATTTTAAACGGCTTGGCCTGGCTGGCGCTGAAGGCAAATAAAACCGCTAACACCACCATCATGGTAATCCATAATCCTTTTTTCATGCACATCCTCCTTTCTTTGCTGTGTGTTTTAAAGCAGGTGATATATGGGTCTGTGTTGGTTTTATACAGATTGGCGCACATTGCGTTATGGTGTCGCGGTGCAAAAGGGAATTCATGCTCTGGTTGGTAAAAACATCTGCGGGATATCTGTTCCGATTCTGGCGATAAGGTGTCGCGTCCATTGGCGCACGGCTCCCGGCAGTCATGATTTTGGGGTAAGGTTTCAAGGTACCATAGAGGAGCGGTTTCGGTTTGTCAATAGACGGCTATGGTGCTGAATTTCATTTGTTTTTAAACGGAATTGCGCTGCCGCAGCGGCGGGCGCGGCTTTACGATAACGCTCTTGTTTTGATCCGGTTGATCGGTTGCGCCAAAGCCATTTTTGCGCTGCCTGGCGGGATAAAAAAATTTTTAAACAATGGGCTTGATTTTTTTATAAAACTTGTTACTGTTCTGCTATTAAAAATGGCGCGTTCAGGTTTGACGGGCCGGTTTCATTCAGGGGAGAGCTCCATTTGTCAAAGTGGCACCCTGCAGTATGAAACTATGAAAAACTTTAAATTTAGGAGGGTGTTATTATGGCCAATGGAATTGTAAAATGGTTTAATAGCAGCAAGGGCTATGGCTTCATCGAGCAAGAAGACGGACCGGATGTATTTGTTCACTATTCAGGCATCAATTCGTCCGGATTCAAATCTCTGAATGAAGGCGACCAGGTGACGTTTGATATCGAGGAAGGTCAGAAAGGGCCGGCCGCGGTCAATGTCACTATAGTTTAATTGCATT
>JAHEIW010000437.1 GCA_024639185.1 Deltaproteobacteria bacterium
TGGGCGCCGGCAAACGCCAGGTCGAGCTTGTCCCATTCGATCGGACGCGACATGATATGCGACGACATATCCGCCACCAATGGTACCGCACCGGTATCCGGATAAGCATGATATTCGATGCCGCCGATGGTTTCGTTACCGCAAATGTGAACATAAGCGGCATCATCACCAACCTGATATTCTTCCGCAGCGGGCATGCGTGTAAAATTTTCCGCTTCACCGGTCCACAGAATGCGGATCGAACCCAGTTTTTCAGCATCGGCTATGGCCTTTTTGACCCAGGTTCCCGTATTTAGGAATTCCGCGGCTTTCCCGTCCATCATCAAATTCAACGGCACCATCCCAAACTGCAGGGTGGCGCCACCCTGGATGAACAAAATATCGTGGCTGTTGGGGACAGCCAGGACTTCGCGGATATCGGCCATGGCTTCATAATGAACGCTGTCGTAATGCTCACCCCGGTGACTCATCTCGATCAGGGACATTCCCGCACCATGGTAGTCAACAAACTCGGCCTGGGCTTTTTCCAGAGCCGGCAGCGGCAAGGTGCATGGGCCGGCCGAAAAATTAAAGATTCGATTTGACATGTTCCATCTCCCCTCTGGTTTAACGTCCATTTAATTTAAAGCAAGGACCCTATTCTTGAAAAATATGCGGGAGCGCCGGGCGGCTTATAACCTGATCACCTCGCGGATGATTTGGTTTCCGGCAAGCCCTTTGATGGGGCGTAAAATATGAATTTTTACCAAAAATTATTTGCTTGACTAAATTTTGTATACCGTATACAGGATGAAGTCAAGCCAGCAAATGAACGCATTTCAGAGAGCCGTATCAGATATTTTTCCTGCAATTTAAGCTTCAGTTTGTTTTTATTTGTGTCAATTTCTGACCGTCAAACTACTTAGAAGGAGGGTGCCATGGAGACGAAAAAGGTTTTCTTGACTGAAGATGAAATACCGCGGCAATGGTACAATATTAATGCAGATATTAAAATGAATCCGCCGATGGGACCGGAGGGACCGGTAACACCGGACATGCTGGCACCGGTTTTTCCAATGAATTTGATCGAGCAGGAGGTCAGCTCGGAAAGATGGATCGATATTCCTGAGGGAATTTTGGAAGTTTTAAACATCTGGCGTCCTTCTCCACTGGTCAGAGCGTATGCGCTTGAAAAGGCCTTGGATACGCCCGCCAGGATATATTATAAATACGAGGGTGTCAGCCCTCCCGGCAGCCATAAGCCCAACACAGCTGTGGCGCAGGCATATTATAATAAGGAATTCGGCATTAAACGCCTGACCACCGAAACCGGTGCCGGTCAATGGGGCAGTGCTCTGGCATTCGCCTGTACCCAATTCGGTCTGGAGTGCAAGGTGTTTATGGTTCGCATCAGCTTTGACCAGAAGCCTTACCGAAAGACCATGATGGCCACCTGGGGCGCCAACTGCGTGGCCAGCCCCAGCACCGAAACCAAAGCCGGTCAACAGATTCTCGAACAGGATCCGGATACGCCCGGCAGCCTGGGCATTGCCATTAGCGAAGCCATTGAAGCAGCGGTAACCGATCCATCCGGCGAAACCCGCTATTCACTCGGCAGCGTTCTCAACCATGTCATGATGCACCAGACGGTAATCGGGTTAGAAGCCAAAAAACAGATGGAAAAAATCGGCGAGTATCCGGATGTCATCATTGGGTGCGCCGGCGGCGGCAGCAACTTTGCCGGATTGGCTTTCCCCTTTGTCTATGATAAATTTAACGGCAAAGAAATCGATATTCATCCGGCTGAACCGACCGCCTGCCCCACTATGACCCGGGCTCCTTTTGCTTATGACCATGGAGATACCATCGGTATGACGCCGCTGCTTCCGATGCACAGCCTCGGCCATACCTTTGTGCCACCGCCCTTCCACGCCGGTGGATTGCGCTATCATGGAATGGCTCCTCAGGTAAGCCAGTTAATCACCGAGGGGATTTTAGAACCGAAGGCGTATCCACAGTTGGCTACCTATGAAGCCGGTCTGCTGGTTGCCAGGACAGAAGGCTTCAT
>JAHEIW010000159.1:0-5451 GCA_024639185.1 Deltaproteobacteria bacterium
GGGCTCCAGATGGTTAGTTTGCGGCGAGCCCGGGTCAGCGCCGTGTAGACCAGTTCACGGGTTAAAACAGGAACATCGTTGTTTGGCAGGATCAAGAGCACATCGTCAAATTCGGACCCCTGACTTTTGTGAACTGTCATGGCATAGACGGTCTCATGTTCGGGCAGTTGCTGCGGCAGGAAGCGGCGAACACCGCCATCATTTGCACGAAAATAGACGGCCAGTTTTCCATTTTTGGAGCCGGCAGGCCTGAGGGCAATTCCGATATCGCCATTGAACAATCCCAGCGGGTAATGATTGCGGGTAATCAAGACCGGTCGACCGGCATACCAGGGATTCTCTGCCATCGGGTCCGGTTGAATTAGGTTATGGCGGCTTAAAACCTGCTGTGCCAGTTGATTGACCGCCAATACGCCCAGCGGCCCGATATTAAGGGCACATAAAATTTTAAAGCGTTCCAAACAATCTAGCGCTTCAGACGGATCCCGAACACTCAAATACGGCTTATAGGCGCTGATAATTTGTTCGGACAGGGTTTCCGTCAGGTCGGCAATGGTTTTGAGCGGATGCCAGGCGATAGATTTTTCAGCGGTATCGGTGAGCATGTTGAGCGCTGCATCTGCATCGCCACACTTCACTGCCTGGCTTAATGCACCGATACCGCTTTCAGGCGCAAAACGGTAGCTTTTGTGCAATACCACAATTGAATCCTGCAGACCGACGGCCCCGTCGGCTATTTGCTCGCCGGCATCAATGCTTTCGCCGGTCGCATTCCGTATCAGTTGTTTAAACGAACCTGAAAAACCGTGCATGACACCCCGGTCGCAGATATCCCCCAGAACGGATCCGGCTTCAACAGAAGCCAATTGATCTTTATCTCCGATAAAAATCAAACGCGCTTTTTCAGGCACGGCAGCCAGCAATTTGGCCATCAATGCCAGATCAACCATAGAGGCCTCATCCACAACAACCACATCGGCCATTAAGGGGTTTTCTGAATTGTATCGAAAATAAGGTGACCCCTTGACGGGTTTGAGCATCCGATGAATAGTGAATACTTCGGAAGGAAATGCCTGCTTGAAACGATCATCGCAATCGATGTGATTGCGTGTCTGCTCCAGCGTCTCCTGCAAGCGGGCAGCCGCTTTGCCTGTAGGCGCTGCCAGATAAATCTGAAGTCGTTGGTTGGCCAGCAATTCAAGCAGCAATGCCAACACCTTGGTGACCGTAAATGTTTTGCCGGTTCCGGGTCCGCCGGTGATCACGCAAAAATGCTTAAGGCAGGCAACGGTTGCTGCTATTTTTTGCCAGTCTACCTGAGACGGCCGGGATTTTGGAAATAATCGATCCAGGATACGTTTAAGATGCTCAAGGTCCAGAGCCGGTATGGTTCGTTCAATCCTACGTTTAATCGATGTGGCAATCGTCTGTTCGTATTCCCAGTAGCGGTAAAGATAGAGGCGATGGTGGTTATCCAGAATCAACGGACGGATGTCACCAGGCTTGCCGACGGCTCGGCTGGCCTCCAATGTGGTAAGCCATTCCTGCAGCGGCGGGCATACAACCGCTGAGCTGTTTTCCCGGCTGTCTATCAATGCGTTTCCGGCAACCGATGCAAGATCCAGACAAATATCGCCTTGGCCGGTCGCGCGGCTCACCAGACCGGCGGCTAAAAACAGATCTGCCGCCCCATCATCGGATGCGTATTCACTGATGAACCTGGCAAAATGCAAGTCAATCGCTGACAGCAGGCTCATCCTTAAAATGTTTTTGATAGTTGCTTTTTTCATCAACTGAATTCTTCAAACTTCGGAATAAGTGCCTTTCCCAGAGCATTGACCAGTGTTGCTTCAGGCCGATCGTAATAAATTCCGGAATCCGGGTTGCGGCCTTGATCGATTCCCCGGATAAATATGTACACAGCACCACCAAAATCATCTTCATACCGAAAGGCAGAATTTTTCAGGCGCAGATACTGGCAAAGCGCCAGCACGTAAAGATGGTACTGCAGGGTATAATAATTCGCGCTCATAACCTCGCCGAGCACATCGCGCCTATAGTTGTCAATGGTGGACCCCAGGTAATTGGATTTCCAGTCCACCAGAAAAAACCGATCCTGATACTGAAATACCAGATCGATATAGCCTTTCAGAAAACCGCTGACCGGATTGAAGATCAGCTTTTCCATTTGGACTGGATAGTCTTTGCCGTCCTGATCGCGTCCATGGTGCTTGAATACGTTCTGCAGGGTTGACGGTCGAATTGTTTTTATTGGAAAATAAAATTCCATTTCATTGACACGCTGTCCAAAATCAATCGCAGAAAGCGTCAACTCCGGCTGTTGCGGCATTAACGGTACATGGAGCACATGCGAAAGCGTATCGGCGATAAGATCTTGCCAGGAATTGTCAAACCCGTAAGCCTGCAGAGTACGCTGAATCATTGCATATGATGCATCTGAAGAACTGGCGCTGTAATCCAGGCGCTCCAAAAGGTCGTGGAAAAAATTTCCAGCATGTGATCCTTTCGGAAATGCAAAAATGCCCCCGGCCGAAGTGGACTCAGGGGATTGGATCTCGTCTTCGACTCGATCGTCCATCGGTCTGACAAACTCTGCGAGCGCATCACGATCCGGCTGATCAAAATCTGCCGTGCGCCGTGAAACCAGAGCTGAATAACTGGAAACCCGAAAGCTGTCGGCAATTGAAACGGCAAAATGTCGGCAATGCAGTGTTTGGGGATCTGCGGCTGGTGCCGAAAAATGACGATCCGAAGGCCCGGGCAAGGCAACGACCTCGATGGTGCCGTTTGATTTTTTGGCAAGCATCGAGAGATCCGCCAATCGGTCTGCATCGGATTTGGCATTCACTTGCCGTTTGACCTCAGCCACCATATCAGCAGGCTGCTGTTCAATTTGAGTTGCGGTTTCAGTATGCAGCAGATAAGCCAGTGCCGAGGACTCGGCGGTATTGATGCGTCCCCATACCAGGTAGCATTTAGATTTTGCACGGGTTAAGGCCACATACAACAGACGGATGTTTTCAGCCAGCAGCTCATTTTGGGCGTATACAAGGTTTTTGGCATGGGCATCTGATCCCAGATCCATTGTCAGGTGCTGTTCTCTGGCAAATGGATCGGGTTTGTGAAAAATGATATCTGGATCTTTAACAACGGAACCTTCCCAACCATAGGGGCAGAACACGACTGGATACTCAAGCCCTTTGCTTTTGTGAATGGTGACAATGTTGACCGCATGGGCATCACTTTCTAATCGGAGTTGATGCTCTTCTAAACGCGGCGATTGGAGGTCTCTTTGTTCAGCCAGCCATTTTAAGACACCGTTTATTCCCAGATTGCGGCGGGTCGATTCCTGATGGATTATCTCTGCAAGATGCAGCACATTGGTCAGACGGCGCTCACCATCCGTATAGGACAACAGGCGCTGTCTGATGTGCTCCCGGTTCATTAACGCTCGGAACATTTGCATAAATCCTGAATGCTGCCACAGCTGTGCATATTCGCGCATCCGGATCAGTTGCTCTGTCCACAGATCAAAATCCAGATCAGCCGCCAGCAAGTCTTCATTGCGGGCGCCCAGCATATCCATTGCCAGGGCCGTCTTGATGAATCCCGGTTGGTTCGGTGTCGAAATACTCAGTAATATTTTCTCGATCTCCATTGCTTCACGGGAATCAAATATATTGCCGGTGCTGTGCACCACCGATGGGAGGCCTCTGGCTGACAAACATGTTTTTATAAGTCGGGCCTGGCGGTTGGTTCTTACCAGAACTGCCATGTCACCCGGTTGCCACAGGCGGCTGTTGGCTTCAACAATCCGGAAGATTTCCGCTGCAACCGCCTCGGCAATCAGGCGCGTCGCTGCGGTTTTGGTTACTGGCTTTGCCTTATCTGAGTAAGGCTTTGAATCCAGGTACCATACGGTCATCGGCGCTATGCCGTTTTCAGCTTGGCCGCTATGATTTTTCCCTGCCCGGGCCGGTTCAAAAAAAATGTCTTCCAACAGAAACGGTCGTTTCAAATTTGAAAAGAGCGTATTGACCGCTGTGATCAGACGCGGTTCAGTTCGCCAGTTTTCTGTAAGGGTAAATTTGGCTTGAGCGTCCTTGGCTGCCTTCAGGTAAGAAAAAATATCCGCTCCACGAAAACTGTAAATGGCTTGCTTTGGATCCCCGATCATAAAAAGCAGGCTGTCCGGATCCGAAAAAAGCCGGGAGAAGATTTCATACTGGACACTATCGGTGTCCTGAAACTCATCAACGAGCGCTGCTCGGTATTTTTGACGGACTGCATTCGCCAGCGGATTGCCTGCTTTTGAAACCAGCGCCTGCTTGACCAGAATCAGCAAATCGTCAAAAAATTGGATATTTTTCTGAGACTTTTGGGCTTTTAATTCAGCCGGTGCTGTCGTCAACAGCCGAGATTTGAGATAGACCACATACTGCTGCAACTCGGCTTCTAATTCAGCGGCACAACCGTAAAGCAGGTCGCAGAGATTAAAAAAGTCATGACGGGGTGGCGTTTGACCCTTGCGAGTAGAGGTTTTTAATTTCTGGGCGGTAAATTTTTCAAAATTTCGGAACAAGGGAAACCCCGTGCAATTGGGTGCCACATATGAGTCCATGTCTTTGATAAGGGATGTAATGATCAGGTCCCGCCTCGTGCCGTTTCCGGATTTTGGAAGGGTTTTCAAACTGCCATACGGTGTGCCGCTTAAAGCCGGGTCACGCAGTGCTTTTATCACTGCCGGTCGTACCCGAAGCCATTGCTTATGCACGCGATCATAGGCCTTGCGAAAAGCGGCAAGTGAATCCAGGGTCGGTCTGCTAATCTGCGGTAATATGTTGATGTCTGCTGCCCGTATTTTGCCGAGCAGCTGTTGAAAGGATGAAGGCCCTCTGAGCGTTTGGGTTAAATAGCTGATACATTCCAGCGGGGCATCGTATACATGACGCCGCCAGAAGTCCTCAGCAACTTCACGCTCCCATTCAGATGGATCGGTGACAAGTTCGGTGTCGAATAAATTTGAGGTTTCAAATGCATGTTCAAATAAAATTCGAGCGCAGAATCCATGAATGGTGAATATGGGCGCTCTGTCAAAATTAACCAGTGCATCGTGGATCAATGCAATGGCCTGTTCGGGGTTCGGCATGCGTTCCAGCAAAGCGTTGAGCAGGGTGTCGTTACGCTCACGATTCGTAAAGGCTTTTTCTGCCTGCAGCAATTTGCTGCGGATACGATCTTTTAATTCTTCGGTGGCTGCTTTGGTAAACGTGACAACCAGAATTTGATCAACCTGGAGCTGTTTTTCTAAGATCAATCTCAAAAACAGGCCCTCAATGGTGTATGTTTTACCGGTACCGGCGCTGGCTTCAATGAGGTTGATGCCTTCGAGGGGGGTGTTTATGAGATCAAGCGGTTTCAAATCGGTGT
>JAHEIW010000159.1:5551-7415 GCA_024639185.1 Deltaproteobacteria bacterium
AGCCGATAGACGAAAGCGAGAACTTCCGCCACGGCGCGGTATAGCTCCGGCGGGATTTGCGTCTCTAAATCAAGGGCTTCCAGCACCTGCACCAGGTTTTCGTCTTCAACCAATGGCACATGATGGGCTCTGGCCGTTTCAATTATTTTTTCAGCAATCTGTCCCCTGCCCTTGGCGACTACTTTAGGAGCCGCGTCTTTATCTTTATCATAGGTAAGTGCAACGGCTTTGGATTTTTTTTTCATTTCTAAATCCTTAAGTCGACCTGTCGATCTGTGTCGATCGCCAGATCTACGTGCCGAAATTCCTCAATTTTTTTTTTGGAAACCACTGTTTTTAAGACCACATAGTTGAACATTGAATTTAAGGGTTCCCGTATTTCCTTATAGTGACGCTCGAAATGTGTTTTGCTGGCATCATCTTTCACAAAAAAGGTAATGGTCAGATCTTTGTCGAGCAGGTGCAAATCCGTGCGGATCTCTCCGATACGGTTAAGCTCCAGCAGCAGCGAAATCTTAAAACCCGCTTTGGAACTGTCCGATTTTTTTTTGGGACAATACAATTTCAGACGCGCTTTTTCCTCATTTTCTTTAAGCGGAAGCGTCAATGAGAAAACCTGGTAAGGATCGGCAAATTCATGTTTGTGGACCGCCCGGGATTGCTGGTTGTGGATATCGGACAGCAATATGTCGAGTATTCCTTTGAATTGTGCAAGCGTTTTGGCGTCAAGGACCCTGCTATCCATATCCGGCGTATCCACCAGATATGCGTTGAGCATCAAGAGAATCGGCTTCAAATCTCGGCCCATGACACTTTGGATCTGAGGATCACGGACAAGTTCCCGAATGCCTTCAGCTTCCGGTCGTATGGCAGATTCAAGAATGAGGTCTGCAATTTTCTTTTCAAAGAAAAAACCCGTGTTTTCGACGTATGACCGGATCAAAGGCAACCATTTTGCCAGGTCCTGGTTTAAATCAAGTGAGGCAAAATGGGCATCCAGGGCTGCCAAAGCCTGACTGATATGTGGCGGAGGCGGATCGGTACCGGCGGGCGGATGTAAAATGTGCTGGGTGGCCTGTTTGATTTCGGACTGTATTTTGTTGAACAAATCGAAAGATAAAATTTCCAGGCGGTTTGAAACGGCCTTATCCCCGCCGGCCATTCTGGTGCCCGGGTCGATTACCTGGAGTCGAAGTTGTCCATCGGTGTCCGTAACTCTGGCAACAAAATCAGTGCCCGCTTTTACGGAAAACTGAATTTTTGCCAGAGCACGAAATTTTCCAAAGTCAATCAGGGCTCGCTGATCATCTTTGACTTCAATGACCTTTATGTCAAAAACATCACCCGGCTTGATAATTTTCTGAATCCATGCCTGACGATTGATATGCGGGTCAAAAATGGCTTTAATGAGCAAGGAAATATCCATTGGCGGCAGTTACGTGACTTTTGTTGTCATATTGATCTTAGTAGATAATGTCTAATCGATGTACCCCAACAAACAGTTTTATTAGTTGAATTGGTTGGATTTGTTTCAGTCATTTATCTGATTAAAACCAATCAAACAAATTAAACGAATCGAACCCATTTAACGGCCTCAATTGTCAGTATGGACCACAAAAAGTGTGATCTAATTCAATCGACGCTCTGTTCATTCGTCTTCCGAATAGTAAACCCCCGGTATCCAGCTTTTCTTAATTTTTGCGGTTTGATTCGGGTCTGCCTGCGCTTCTTCGATAAACTTAAAATTGTTCCAGCCGATTCGGATCACGTCATCGTGCACCAGTTTGTGACGCGTAATTTTCTCACCGTTAACATAGGTGCTGTTGGTGCTGTTTAAGTCTTCGATGTAATACTGTGGTCCACC
>JAHEIW010000160.1:0-5740 GCA_024639185.1 Deltaproteobacteria bacterium
ACCGGAACGCTTTCCGGAGAGGATCGGCAGGATTATTTTCGATTTGAACTGGATGCCGGTGATATTTTAAATCTGGATTTCACCGCCGGCGAGGACAGTGAGTTGTTGAAGATCGCGCTACGGGATTTTAACAGAAATGAACTGTGGAACTCCGGTGAGACCGGGCCCGGTGTGACACATTCAACGCGTATGCTGATGAACAATCTTTCCGGCGGGATCTATTATGCAGTGGTATATTCCGGAATCGGTCCGTATAAGCTCGATCTTTTTATCGAAAGCCAGAACGATGCCGGCTCAGGGGTGGATGCCGGCGACCGGATTACCAAGGCGCTTGCCATCACGCCAAACCGCTCTTTTCTCGGTGAAATAGGAGGGTTTGATGAAGAAGACTGGTATCGGTTCGACATCCCGCCCGGCCATATCCTAAAGCTGGTTTTCGGTCCGAGCGAAAGCAGCGAGGCGATGAAATTTTCTCTGAGAAGTTTTGAGCATAGTGAAGTGTGGTATTCGGGTATCGTTTCGCCCGGAGAAACCAAGCTCAAGAGGGTGATGATGAACACGACATCCGGCGGGACCTATTATCTGGAGGCCTATTACGGCAGGGGCCGTTACGGGTTTGAGGTTTTTATCCAAAAGCAAAACGATGCGCTTTCCGGCACCGACGCGGGCGATAAAATGGCCGATGCGCTTAAAATTCTTCCGGGCCGGTCCTATTCTGGAGAGTTGGGCGGGTATGATGAAACCGACTGGTATCGATTTGACATGCCGGCGGGCAGTATTCTTAATATGTCGCTCACCAGCAGCAAAGACAGCGAGACGGTGCAATTTTCCATTCGCAATGTTGATGGCACCGAAATCTGGCGTTCCGAAGAAGTGCTGCCCGATAAGACGGTGTCAACCCGCATGATGACCAATAACGATACGGGGGGCATTTATTTTTTGGAAGTATTGGATGGCAGCGGTACTTACGAATTCGAGATTCTGACCGAACATCAAAACGATGCCGGCCTCAGTGCAGATGCCGGGGACCGCATTGCCGGGGCCGTAAAGATAACCGCAGGGCGGTCAATTACCGGAGAGCTCGGCGGTCTCGATGAACAAGATTGGTACACTTTTTCGGACCGCGATCGAAAAACCATTGAGTTTTCAACCGCAGCTGACGGAATGCCACTGAAGCTGTCAATCGGTGATGCTGCTCATCGAAAGGGGTTGTATACTGCTGAATTGACACCCGGCACAACCCGAACCTTTGAGATTCCGCAAAATTTGCGTCCGCCATATTATTTGAAGGTTTATGGTGGCAGCAGTAAGTACAACTTTGAAATCAAATAGCCCCAAGTTGAGCGTTTCAAAATAAAAATTGGGGTCTATTTTTATCTAAAAGGAATTCTGTCGATTCAAATATTTTTATTTTGCAACCCTTCGGGCTTGCCGATGTTACCGCATCTACTGTGTTAGATGCCGTCCCGCATAGTATACTATAGCGGAACGCCATCTGCCGTGTAGCTACGGCAACCTCGACAAGCGCTCAAATTGGGCCCCAAGTTGAGCGTTAGATGGAGTTTTCAAACCGCTTCTACGGTATGATGACGCCTCTGGATTCCTTGCCGTCGATCTTTATCAGGAGTGGTTTTTGAACGCGCACATGTTTTAAGTGAGGGGTTTCTGTTACCACCGTTAAGGATTGCAACCATTTCCAGTCGATAAAATCTTCACCGCCTTCCGAAGTATTCAGATAGCTAATTCCCAGAGATGTAATGTTATGAAAAAAATGAGAGCCCTGGGACGGGTCTGCCTTGAGACCTTCGAAGGTGGTCTCAACAATGGCCCCCACACCAGAAATGTCGGTCCAGCGAACCGGAATGCCCAGCCAGCGGTCGGCAGATCCCCAGCGCCCCGGCCCGATAAGCAGGTATTTCTGCTGGCGTCGGGTCATTTCTTTGTTGACCTGATTAATTTCAGCGGCAATTTTGATGGTATCGGCGGCATCAAATGTATCCGGGTTGATGAAAATAATGTCCTGAATTTTTTCAAATCGGCCGTTTCCAAGTGCCATGGTTGAATAGCAAAAGGCTCTGGAAATATCTTTATCACTGATGTCAACGGCCAAATTGGACTGATTGACGGCCATGGGCCTGATCTGCAGCAATTCAAATACAGACGCTTGATCTGAATCCGATGGGATATTAACAGCGAATTCAATCTCCACCGGACACCCCATGCCCTGTCTGCCCAAAGCCAGAATTTCAGTCAGGATTTCTGCCAGCGGCAGAGAGTCGTATTTTAAAACACTGGCAAAAGTACAAACAGGGTGCCCTGGCGACTGGACGCCGTCACGGATGCGATGATCCTGGGCCGAGTAGGTACTGCACAGTTGCCGCACGCGGGCATCCAGCATCGTGGCATCGATATCCATTTTTTCGAGCGTAGCGTCATCATTGCCGGGCAGATCTTCCGGAAAATGGGTCATCTTAAGGGCATAAAAGAAACGTTGAGCGTTTTCTAAAATATCATCGACAGTTGAGAATTGCGGCAGAAACTGGGGGTATTTCGGAGAAAAGCGCATGGCGGCGCCGCCCTCGACAACTATTTTCCCGAGCCCGAGGGCAATATGCGCCAGCCCGTCCTCGGGCTTCATGTGTGCAATGGGGTAGTAATTATAAGATTGTGCGACGCCGGATACTGCCGGGTAAAAATACTGGCCGTAGGTCTCGCCGGTCAACTGTTGAATGACGACCGCCATTTTTTCATCTTCGGCGCGATGAAAGGTGCTTTTGACATAGGCGCGAGCGCTTTCGCAATAGGTTGAGGCATATACCAGCTTTATGGCCAACAGAAGCTGCTTGCACCTTTCGGCAAGGTCAGGGTGATTGTTGGGAATCATGTAGGTTTTATAGATTCCGGCAAAAGGCTGGAACTGAGCATCTTCCAGCAGACTGGATGAACGCACGGCCAGTGGATAGCGCGCGTGTTTCAGATATTGTTTCAGATCGCGCCTCAATACCCCGGGTATCCGGGCATCAGTGAATAATCGAATGACCTCAGGATCACTTTCGTTTCCGGTTGCAATTTTGCCCAGGTTGTTCTCACGGATAAATGTATCAAACACTTCTGTCGAAACGACGACCGTCTTGGGTACCGCAATGATGACATTTTTGAATTTAGCGTGTAATTCAGGGCTGTTTTTGAGGCGGGTCGACATGAATGCCAGCCCTCTGGCCTTGCCGCCCAGCGATCCTTTGCCGATTTTGGTGAAATCGGCATCCGGGTCAAAATGGTTTGAATCAAATTCGGTAATGATGCCTTTTTGTCGCCCCACGCGGCGATCCCGAATGATCGAAACCAGATATGCTTTTGCTTCTTCAATACTTTTAAAATCGCTGATTTTTACCGGCTTGAGTTTGGAGGCCAGCATAATCTCGGAGCGAGCCATCAACCAGCTCGAAAAATGGTTGCGGGTTGCGTGATAATAGACGGATTCATCCGGAATGGTGGGCAACAATTTTTCCATTTCACGTAAATTGGAGGCTTTGCCAATTTCATCGTTTTGCGGCAGCCGGAAAATAAATTCCCCGAATCCCAGGTATTGCATAAAGAAGCTGCGTATCTCAGAATGCAGGGTGGCAGAATTTTTGTTTAAAAAGACCGCCGGTATGTTCTGGGCCCGCTCGCGGTTGGACTCCTCGGAGCTAAAATTTAAAAGCGGCAGGTCCGGGTTGTCTGCACGAATCATCGAGAGCAGATTAAAACCGGCATTATCATCCAGTTTATTATTTCTGGGAAAACGGACATCCGAAAAGACACTGAGCAAATAGGGTTTGTATTGCCGGTACAGCTCTAATGCTTCCTCATAAGTTTGCGCCACCAGTATTTTGGGCCGGGCACGCATCCTTAAAATCCGGTGTTCATCGTTGAGCGACTCCTCCATTACTGCCTGGGTTTGACTGACAATCTCTTTGTACAGCAGTGGCAGCAGAGATGAATAGTAAATGGGCGAATCTTCCACAATGATGATTACGCGTACCCGGGCGCGTTGTGTGTCGTAAGCGACGTTCAGCCGGTCCTCTAAGTTTTTGATCAGGGCCAGCAAAAGATCCGAGTTGCCGGACCATACATAGATACGATCAATGGATTTGCGGTCGCTATAGTTCCGGTCGAGTAAATGCCGGCTGGTGTTCTGGATCATTAAAAAGACGGGCAGATCCGGATACTGCGTCTTGATCCGGCGTCCCAGGACGTGGGCATCGGTTTCATCGACCTGGGGCATGGTAATGACCAGGTCAAATTTTTTTTGTCCGAGGATATCCAGTGCTTCGCGGGCTGAAGATACCCAGGAGAGCATCGGTGGACGGGATAGGTTCAATCCCCTGTATTCATGGATGATCCGTTCTGCAAGGCGGCCTTCTTCTTCCATGATAAAAGCATCATAGGGGCTGGATACCAGAAGGATGTCGGTGACCTTCCGGGCCATAAGCTCATGAAAGACCTTAAACGAAAGATCAAAATCCGTAGGTGCTAGGAATTCTTGCTTGCGCATTTCTCCGCCCGTTTCTGTGCTTCGGGTTAACGGTTACAGCTAAATATATGGATAGGGTCGGGTGGAATCAAGGTTCAGGGGTCCCTCCGTCGCTAAAGCTATGGAGGGCAAGCAAAGGTTCAGGGATTTGCGGTTAAGCACTGAACTTCTGGCCTTCGTTCATGTTTTTAAACCTCTGAACCATTGAATGTTGAACTATTGAACCGGGTGATGACATCTGAAACCAAGAACCGAAAAGCACCCGGTTGCGTTCGGCTCTATCGCCGGTTGAAAAGTATGCCCTGATGTGAGTCTCTTTTTTTAAGTGTTTGCCGGATGAGTTCCAGGGTTTCAGATTTGTTCAGGGCCCAGTCCGGTGCCACCAGTTCAGCGGGATGCGGGTCGCCGGTCAGACGTTGAATCACGACTTCAGACGGGATTCGTTCCAGAAAATCACACACAAGGTCCACATAAGCACTTTGCTCCAGACATTTAAAATCTCCCTGCCGGTAAAGGGTTTCCAGAGCGGTTCCTTTGATCACATAAAGCAGATGCAGTTTAACACCGTCAATTCCGAGCGTGGCGATCATCTCGGCCGTATGCAGCATATCCTGCCGAGTTTCATGAGGAAGCCCCAGGATGACATGCGCGCATATCTTGATGCCGCGGTTGCGGGTTTTTTCGACAGCATCCTTCAAGCATTGGACATCATGGCCGCGGTTGATATAGGTCAGGGTCGCATCGCTGGCCGACTGCAGGCCATATTCAATCCAGATCAGATAGTGCCTGGCATAATCCTGCAGTAAATTCAACACGGCATCATCCACACAATCGGGCCGGGTGCCGATTGACAACCCGACAACATCATCAACATTCAGGGCTTCTGCGTACAGGGATTGAAGCGCCGGCAGCGGGGCGTAGGTATTTGAAAAAGATTGAAAATAGGCAATAAATTTTTTAGCCTTGTATCGTCGGGCCAGCGCATCTTTACCATTGATGAGTTGCTGGGTGACAGACAGACCCCTTGCGTGGGCGCCCGTGCCGGATCCTCGACTGTTGCAATAAATGCACCCATCGGTCGAGAGGGTTCCATCGCGGTTGGGGCATGTCAGGCCGGCGTCAACGGTAATTTTCTGAACCCGACAGCCAAACATATTTCTCAGATAACTATTGAAGTCATTATAGCGGTTCTGCGCTACCATTGCCAAATCCTTGACCTGCGTA
>JAHEIW010000160.1:5840-7348 GCA_024639185.1 Deltaproteobacteria bacterium
GGGCAGCTCGTAAAAGAGTTGGACGCCCTGGGTGGTGAAATGGCAAAAATCACCGATAAGACGGCCATTTCTTTCCGCAAGCTGAATACCAAAAAAGGGCCTGCCGTGCACTCTTCTCGCACGCAAAATGATAAGATGCGGTATCATATGGCCATGAAGGCGGTCGTTGAGGCCCAGCCCCGTTTGGACCTCAAGCAGACAAAGGCGCGTCAACTGGTGGTCGAAGGCGGCCAGGTAGTGGGAGTCGAAGATCACGTCGGATTCGGTTATCCGGCAAGGACCGTTGTGCTGGCAACCGGAACCTTTTTGAGCGGCCTGCTGCATATCGGTTTCAATTCGTTTCAGGCCGGCCGGGCCGGTGAATTTGCATCATATGGTCTGGCAAACGATCTCAAGAACCTGGGTTTTGAGCTTGGCCGGTTGAAAACGGGTACACCACCCAGATTGAAAAAATCCAGCATTGATTTCTCTAAATTTACGGTCCAGGAATCGGATGACGATCCGACCCCTTTTTCATATTTTAGCGATATCCTCCAGCTACCCCGGTTAGCGTGTCATATCGGCCACACCAACCGGCGGACTCAGGAGATTGCGCGTAAAAACCTTGAGCGTTCGGCCCTGTATGGCGGTGTTATCAAAGGGGTTTCGGCCCGCTATTGTCCTTCTTTTGAAGACAAAATTGTGCGGTTTCCCGAAAAGGACAAACACCAGGTCATCCTTGAGCCGGAAGGTATCGACACCCAGGAAATTTATGCCTCCGGGCTGGGCAACAGCCTGCCCCTCGACATTCAGATCGAACTGGTGCACTCGATTGAGGGCCTTGAGTCAGCTGAAATAGTGCGACCGGCCTATGCCATCGAATACGATTACGTCAATCCCATCCAGCTCAAACCCACTCTTGAAACGGATCGGGTGGCAGGACTCTTTCTGGCGGGCCAGATCAACGGGACGTCCGGTTACGAAGAAGCTGCTGCCCAGGGTTTATGGGCCGGCATTAATGCCGCCTGCCAGGTTCAAAAACGCAAAGCGTTTATTCTGGATCGATCTCAAGCATACATGGGTGTTATGGTCGATGATCTGGTGACGCGAGGGACACGGGAACCGTATCGGATGTTTACATCAAGAGCCGAGTACCGCTTAATGCTCAGAGAGGATAACGCGGCGCTTCGACTCGTTGAAACCGGCCACGAGCTGGGTCTCATTGAGGCAGACACACTCAAAGAAATCAAAGCATGCAAAAACCAGATTGCGCAGGAAATCCAGCGAATCAAGCAGATCACCATCAAACCGGATGAGCATGTTAACCGGTATCTTCAAAGCGCCGGCACCCAGCCTATTCAAAGCGGGGCCCGTCTGGACCAATTACTGAAGCGAGTTGAACTGGGCTACGATGCGGTCGCAACTCTGGCAGCGGGTCCGTTGCCGATTAGCCGCGAGGTGGCCGAGCAGGTTGAAATCGAAATCAAATATGAGGGCTATATTCAAAAGCAGCTCGCTGAAATCGAAAA
>JAHEIW010000161.1 GCA_024639185.1 Deltaproteobacteria bacterium
TCACAGCGGTTAAACGTCATCAGAGTGTGCGCTAATATCGGTTTGCCGTTGAGGTCTTTATATTGTTTGCGTTTGGAATCCTGCATGCGCAGGCCCTTCCCCGCCGCCACAATTATTGCGTGTATCATGGTGTTCGTTATTTATTATTGGTTAATGGTTATTGGTATTTGCAATCACAGGATCTAAATTACAATATTCATCATATGTATAGCGTCCCGATATTTGGGATTATTGATACTAAAAAGGTTGGGTTTCTCTTTGGGTAGTCCAATTTTAAATATCGGGACATAGGCACCATAAAATTCATATCGCCTGACAGAAAATGACATGACCGATTCACGGTGTCGCCAAGATTATAAATCCGGAGTCATTTTAAATAGCTTAGCGCTTCTGGTAGCGGTACGCCTTTGCCCATGGTGTCTTCACCGTAGTTTACGCTGGCAAGGATTTCGATATCCTTTAGGGTGCGCACGTCGCCTTCAAAAATAACCCGGTCGAGTTTTTCTTTTTGAATCTTGCCACCGGCCCATTGAAGATCCAGGACACTGCTGGCATCGAATCGATCCGATCCGACGCACAGTTCAACCTGTCCGCCGTAATGCTGAACGATTTTGGCCACCAGCAGGCAGGGTCGGCTGTGAAATCCGAGTTTAACCGGAACCCCCACCTTAACGGTTGCGCGCTCGATATTGACGTTAAGAATTTTCTCGGCCAATTCAATGCCGCTGGTTAAAAAGTGGCAGGCGTTAAATAAACCGTAGTTTATCGTGCGATCCAGCAGCGATTTAGGGTTAACCAATTTGGACAAGCGCACCTGCACTTTTTTGTAAATTTTTTTATACCCGGCCTCATGCAGATGGCGCTCATAAAAATGAAGCAGCCGACCGATCATTTGAAGAAGATGGAGTACTACCGAAAAATACCCTCGCAACTGTTTGAGTTCTCGGTTGCCGAATCTAAAGCCACCGTGAATAACGTAAGTATCAAAGGAAGATTGCAGATTATGCACCAGCATTTCATAGCGTCTGATTTCAACCTCATTGACCCTTTCGGGTACCAGGGTCAAAATCTCTTTGTACGGATACGGATCATAAAACTTAAGCTGATCAAAACTTTTAGCGATATTTAAAAATTCGCTTGAAATTTTGACAATATTTTTCTTTTGCTGATCTTTATCTTTGTCATCAATATCATAATCCAGCATTTGACTGGTGACCACACTTGGAAAATCAGCTGCAGTGTATGCTGTTTCCGGCATTTGGATTTTTAGATTCTGCGCTTCTTTGATGATGACCGGTGCCATTTTGATCAAAGCGCTGTTTAAAAATTCCAGGGTTGTTTCACCTTGTCCGGGGAAGTCACCGATATCCGCCAGATCATAAAACACCAGGCGATTGGATATATGCTTTTGAAAATTTGCAGCCAGACTCAGGTGGCGAACAGCTGCGGTCAATTCCCGGTAAAAATACCAGTTCGAGTTATTTTTAGCGCCATGAAAATCTAAAAAGTCCTCGAGCAGCATGGAGGTCGAGATGAGAGTTGAATACAGCTTTTGCGTGCAGGTCGTCGCCGGTCGGTCAAGATCCGAAATGTAAACACAGCATTTTAAGTAATCATTTGAAAAAATGCGTACTTTTTCAGCAAATGATTGCTCAACTGCTGATGCTGCTTTTTTCATCGAAGGTTGCTATTCCTTAATTTTCAGCGCTGTCTACGGGATAGAATGCCAGCAATACGTCTGTTGGCCTCGATAATTGACGACGGTATTTTTCTTTTTACGCTAAAGGGTAACGGCCAGAGTAGGCCGTAAGCCGAATTCTGTTCCCGGATCGGGTTACCCCTGCCGGGCTACGATCATTCATCTATGGATGCCGGTTGCCCGGCACCTCTTGCGACCTACCCGGAAGCTTGGGCGGGCCACCCTCAAACGCTCCCCTATTTGGTCTTGCACCGGGTGGGGTTTGCCGAGCTTCCCCGGTCACCCGGGGAACTGGTGCGCTCTTACCACACCGTTTCACCCTTACCTGGCACCAGACGAAGCCGTCTGATTTCAGGCGGTATGCTTTCTGTTGCACTTTCCTTCGCGTTACCGCGACTCCACGTTATGGAGCACCCTGCCCTGCGGTGTTCGGACTTTCCTCCGGATTAGGATTAATCCAGCGATCGTATGGCCTACTCTGACCGTTTTGAAGTATCTTTCCAGTAAATCAATCGTTGGCACATCGGACATTTTGTCAAATGATCACCGCGTTGCAATTCATTATACATTTGCGGCGGGATGTTCATATGACAGCCCTGACAAACAGCTTCTATAACAGCGATGATGGCCACGTCATTGTTCTGTGTTGATTTTACCTTATTGTATGTCTTAAGTAATGCGGTATCAATACCAGCGCAAATGGTTTTCCATTGCGCATCGAGGTTTTCGAGTTGACGCTTTCCCTCTTCGGTTTCCCTGTGGATGATTTCCTTATCGGTGTTTACCTGCTTTTGAAGTTCTGAGTATTCTGCCTCTTTAGACTTGAGTGAACCTTCTGCCTGTTCGAGGTCATCCAGAAATTCGATCATATCATCCTCTAAACTCGAATTTTTCTTTTTAAGATCTTCAATTTCTTTCAATGATGATTGATATTCTTTGTTGGTTTTCACCGAACTGAGTTTTGCTTCACTTTTCTTAATGCTGTCAAGATTCAAACGGACATCTGCTTCGTAGTTGCGATATTTTTGATTGAGTTCATCGATCACCGATTGCTGTTCTTCAATAACCTGTTTGAAGGCAATGAGTTTGCTGTCAAGCTTTTCCAGCCGCCGATCAACATTGTTTAAATTGGTTTTGATGCTGCCGGTGTCGATCTCGATCTGCTGCAGGTTAACCAGGGCTGTAATCTGTTCTTTTGTGATCGTTTCCATCGTATCTGTCCCTACCTGTTATACGCTATTATAAATACCGAAAGGGATCTTTTTCAATCGTGCACGCCTTAACTTTAGCGCTTATTCCCGCTTCGGTCAGGAGTTGCTTCAATCGCTGCGCAAGCGCTTCGACCATAAGGTGCTCAGATGCAAAATGTCCGATATCAATAATCGCCCGTTGTTCGCTTTCAGCATCCCGCGCATTGTGATAATGGATATCTCCACTGATGTAAACCTCAGCTTCTGACGATAAAAATGCTGGCACGAGACTCGAGCCGCTGCCACTGCATAGCGCCACCCGCGATATTTTCATTTTCAGATCACCGGAAACTTTTACAAAATTAAGCTTGAGCTTTTTTTTAACCATGGACACCAATGAATTTAGGCTGCTGGGTTTGTCAAGTAGACCAATTCGTCCAATTCCATACGCCCCCTCATCGCTGGCGCAAAGACTTACCTCTGTTTGAGTTGATGCTTCAACCTTGATGGGTTGCAAAATTGTCAGCTGTTTGAGCCCCAACCGTTGTGCCAAAATGTCATTGACCCCATCGCTGACAATATCAAAATTGGTATGTGCAGCGAAGATTGCCAGCTGATGTTGTACCGCCATCTGGATAATGGATCCGCCGGGCGTGCCAAAATCAATGGATTTTAAGGGTCGGAAAATCAATGGATGATGCGTTATTAATAAGTCAACCTTATTCTTACAGGCTGCAGCGATCACATCCGCAGCCGGGTCCAATGAAATCCAAATTCGTTGAACGGGTAACTGGGGATCTCCAATCTGGAGCCCGACATTATCCCATTCTTCTGCAAGCCATGGCGGGACGAGGCGGTTCATAATCTCTATAATTTGTGCGACGGTAGCCTGCATGGTATCCGATTGTCCTTGCTTAAGGGTTTTACCCACCGAAGTGAAATTGTGGAATTTCGGAAACCCATTATTCCCTGATCAAAGTGAACCGCACCTTCAGTAAACCCTGTTGTGATTATGCAATTTCGTGACGCATCGATTCAAGCGGTGTTCTGAAACTAAAAAGGCGTGGTCAGAAAATCCCACGCCATTTGGAGAAAACGCTGCCCGCTCGCAGCTTCCATCTTTGCGGGATCTTTAAACCCGCGGTCCTTTCGCTCCGGCCAACAGATGAACGATTTAAACGTTTCGTTAAAAAATGAAAATTTACATTTATCTTCGTCATTTTCCGGCGATTTTGGCATGGGCCCACCTGGGATCGAACCAGGGACCTACCGGTTATGAGCCGGTGGCTCTGCCAACTGAGCTATGGGCCCTGAAGCAATAGCGTTATCTAACGATAGCAAAATATTTTGTCAAGTTCAGCTTTCGATAAAATTTTTCAACTTACGACTTCGCGTTGGATGGCGTAATTTTCTCAGGGCTTTGGCCTCTATTTGTCGAATTCTCTCACGGGTAACCGCAAAATCCTGACCCACCTCTTCAAGCGTGTGGTCGGCTCTTTCGCCGATGCCAAACCGCATACGCAATACTTTTTCCTCACGGGGGGTAAGGGTGGCAAGCACTTTGCGGGTTTGTTCTGCCAGGTTCAAGTTTACGGCTGCATCCGATGGCAGCATAAACTTCTTGTCTTCTATAAAATCGCCCAGATGGCTATCTTCTTCTTCGCCTATCGGTGTTTCGAGTGAAATCGGCTCGCGCGCAATTTTTAATACCTTGCGGACCTTTTCAAGCGGGATCTCCATTTTTTCGGCAATTTCTTCTGGTGTGGGTTCCCGGCCCTGCTCCTGCACCAAGTAGCGCGATGTTCGAATAAGTTTATTAATGGTTTCGATCATATGGACCGGAATCCGAATGGTTCTGGCCTGATCCGCAATGGCGCGTGTAATGGCTTGCCGAATCCACCAGGTGGCGTAGGTACTGAATTTATAACCTCGCCGATACTCAAATTTGTCCACGGCTTTCATCAATCCGATGTTGCCTTCCTGAATAAGGTCCAGAAATTGCAGACCGCGATTGGTATATTTTTTGGCGATGCTAACGACCAGCCGCAAATTGGCTTTGGTCAACTCACTTTTGGCTAATTTTGCTCGAAAACGGCCTTCTTCGACGTCTGACATGACGCGCTTGAGTGCGCGGTTATGGGCTTTTAATTCATTTTCGCGGGTCGAAATGTTTTCGATGATTTTCTTGAGCTCCTTATGCAGTAATCCCAATTGTTCTTTGGGTAAGTCACATCGCGGAGCAGCCCATTTTACGAACTTGATCTTGGTGTTTAAATGCTCTTTGAGGCCCGGGACCGAGGTATCAACGATACTAGCGCCCCGGCTGAGCATTTTATTCATTTCGTCAAACCACATGATCTGGGCTCGAATATGGTCCTCAATACTATCAATAACATTGGCCTCGAGACGCCAGTCTTTTAGGAGCTCAAAAATCTTATCGGTTCGTTGGGTCACCTGTTGCTTGAGTTTTTTCTTTGCCTCCTGCCCAAATTTATTGACAAATAATTTTTCTCGAATGTTTTTGTTTTCATCATGGAGCTTCCGGATTTTGCGGATCGTAGTTAAAAACTTTTCAGTTTGCGCCATTTCATCAATATATGTGTCACCTTCATCAACGTCGCGGAGTACATTTTTAGGGCGTATATTTCCTTCCCCAATTTCCTCTCCAAGAGTGAGGATGCTTTCCACTCCTGTAATGGTTTCCAGCAGAGCATGTAATACTTCTTGTTCTCCGGCTTCTATCTTCTTTGCAATTTCCACTTCTCCTTCTCGACTTAGAAGCGTGACCAGGCCCATTTCACGAAGATACATTTTAACCGGATCTGTAACCGTTCCAAAATCCGTATCTCTTATGGTTTGACTGACCGGTTTCTTTTCTTTTTTCTTTTTCTTGCTGATCAGTTTCTTTTTTGTTTTTTCATCGACCACCTCAATTTCATTTTCATCGAACATAATGAGGGTTTCATCAATTTGTTCGGGTGACAGTAAATCCGAAGGTAACAATTCATTGATTTCCTCATAACTTAAAAAACCCTGCTTTTTACCTTTGGTCAGCAGTTTTTTAATCGCTCTCTTTGTTGCATTTTTTGCTTTGGTTGCTGCTGCTTTGGTTTTCAGCGCTGGGCTTTTGGTGGTGCGAGCTTTTGCTTTTGTTCTGGGAGCCGCGGTTTTGGTCTTGGGGGCCTTAGTTTTTGTCCGGGTTGCCGTTGCTTTTCGCTTGGTCGCGGCGGCTCTGATTTTAGCGGCGGTTGATTTGGTTTTGGAGGTCGCTGCCTTTTTCCTGGATGTGACCACTTTTGCCCGGGTTGTTTTTGATTTGGTTTTGCTTTTCGTGGCGGCGGCCCGGGTTCGAGTGGCCCTGGTTCGGGTTCCGGCTGTCGCTGCTTTGGTTTTGCGCGCCGTCACTTTTTTCTTAGGCGTTGCCGTTTTACTACTGGACGTAGCGGTTTTGCCCTTCGTTGCCGCTGATTTGGTTCTGGGTGTTGCGGCTTTGGCTTTGGTTGACACTGATTTGCTTCTGCGTGTTGCGGCCTTGGCCTTGGTTGACACTGATTTGCTTTTGCGTGCTGCGGCTTTGGCCTTGGTCGACACTGATCTGGTTTTGGGTTTTGTCGCCTTGACCTTACGCGTAGCTGCTTTGGCTCTTGCCTGTGCTGTTTTAGCCCGGGTTGTCGTTTTTCTGCCTTTAGTGGCCTGGGTAGCACGTTTTCGTGCGGTCACTTTTTTTGCGGTGCGCTTAGCAGGCCCGCTTTTGGAAACCGTTTTTTGGGTGGTAGACCGTTTTGCGGCTCTTTTTGCGGTTCCCCTTTTTGTAGCAGATTTTTTTGCCATAAAATCATGCCCTCCGGAATAAACTTGAATTCGATCCCGCTGAATCAGCGGTTATCGGTTATTGACCTGTTCAATATCGTTTAGGCGTGCATCCGTCTGCAGCGGCCTGATCGCTCATTTTTTAATCGATTTAAAAAACGCCCTGACGCCTCAACTATTTAATCCCACATAAAACGTATATGTTAAATGAGCATAGTCAAGCGCCAACAGGCATTTATTTGTTCGGCGCTCAGGCCGATTTTTGTTTCTGGCTGCGCATGGCCAACTGTTGCTTTTTTTTTAACAGTTTTGCCAGTGTTTCTTGATCGTTCATTTTTTCGGCAGCTCTTATTTGATCCAGAATCTGCCGATCGCGACGCCGCTGCCCGTTTTTGACAAATTGCGCAATCAGCTTCAAGCACCCATCTTTTTCCCATGATTCCTCGACCATTGCCAGCGAGGATATCAATCTTTCAAGATCGGGTTTATCAATAAACAGCTCTGATATTTGCTTGTCCGACGCTATTCGACTTTCAAGGATCGTGGTGGCGATTGATTGTAATCGAGGATTATCAATGTATTCGATAACGTCAAATTTTCGAATTTCAGGCAATATGGCGGGAAATTGCAGCATCATGGCAATA
>JAHEIW010000438.1 GCA_024639185.1 Deltaproteobacteria bacterium
ATCAGGCCCGACCAGCCGATGATTTCCCCCGGCTGCTCAACCATATAAACGGTCGGCCCGCTGTCGCCCAGACTCAGCTTGACCCGCCCTTTGAGAAGAACATAAAAATGCCTGGCCGGATCGCCTTCCCTAAACAACATATCTTTCTCCTGCCGGGATAATTTTTCGGATAGATCCAATACCTCCATGGTAAAATCCCGGCCCATTCCCATAAAAAAATCAGACATCTTCATGTACATGATATTTTCTTCCTTTTATTATCCGATGAGCCGCATAACGCTAAGTCATACGGCTATTATCTTTTCGAGCAGCTTGCTTGACCTATACTTTTTCAAATGCGCGTTTGAAACCTTCCAGGGAACCGGAGATCGTTGAATCCGGAACTGCATAGGATAGTCGGAAGTAGCCCGGTCCGCCAAAGCCGACACCCGGTACCGCCAGAATGAGCTCTTCTTTCAAGATCCCGCTGAATTTGACATCATCTGCAAGCGGGCTTTTGGGAAACAGGTAAAAAGCGCCCTCGGGCACATGAAAGTCATAACCGATTTCTGATAAGCCCTGACACAGCAGATCCCGCCGCCGGCGGTAAATGGAAACATCCACGGTGATTCCCTGTAGCCGGGCGACTGCTTGCTGCAATAGGCTGGGGGCATTGACACACAGCATGGTATTAATCACGGCCGCGGCGCTGGCCACCAGGCCGGCGTCTTCTGCTTTCGGATTAACAGCCAGAAAACCAATGCGCTCGCCGGCCAATGACAGCTCCTTGGAATAGGATGTCACGATAATTGAATTGGCATAGGCCTGAAAAACGGAGGGCACCTCCACATCATAGGCAATTTTGCGATAGGGCTCATCGGCCACCAGATAGATGCGTCGGCCGAATTTTTGGCTGGCGTCGTCCAGCACCCGGCCCAGTACGGCGAGCTCCGCAGCCGAATAAACAGCGCCGGTAGGATTATTGGGTGAGTTGATCAGCATCACCCGGGTCTTATCGGTGATGGCCGATGCTATCGCAGCGGTATCCAGGTGAAAATTGCCATCTGTGGGTACGGTTTTAAGCGTTGCCCTGGCAATAAAGGCATAATGGTCGTAGCCGATAAAATAAGGCGCCGGCACTAAAATTTCTTCGCCGGGGTCGATGACGGCATTGAGGGCATCGTTTAAGGCACCGGCGGCACCCACGGTCATGATAATGCAATCCGGGGTCAGCTTGAGATCGTGCACGCTGCTCAGATAATCGGCAACTGCCTGTCGGACGTGCGGATATCCGGTATTGGGTGTATAACCGTGGCCCAAAGATTCATCAGCGAGCAGCTCCTTGAGCACTTGTTTAAATTCGGGCGGTGGCGGCACATCCGGATTGCCCAACGAGAAGTCAAAAACCTTGTCCGGCCCGTGCTCGGCTTTGAGCCGGGCGCCCTCTTCGAACATCTTTTTGACCATTTCCATTCCTTCGACCATTTTGATCATCTGGTTTGCGATCGGCATAATATTTTCCTTTTTGGGTTGGCCGTTTGAGCCAGTTGAGCCCGTAAAAATATGGTATCAGCCATTTAGTTTGTACTTTAAAAGGTGAAATTGCGACAGTTCATGCTTATGAGTATAGTTACTGAGACGAATATGAATCTAACAAAAATTGTTTACCATAGGCCTTTTGGTGAATTCAAGCATTACCCGACCTTGAACAAGGAGTTAACCTGTGAGAATCATTTTCTTTGCCGGCAAAGGCGGAACCGGCAAAACTTCCATTGCGGCAGCCAGCGGTATACGGGCAGCAGAGATGGGCAAAAAAACGGTGATCATGTCGCTGGATGTGGCCCATAGCTTAGGCGATATCTTTGATCTGGAAAAAAATCTGCTCGATCAGAATAAAGGCCAACCCGTTCAAATCAAATCCAACCTTTACATCCAGGAAATCGACATCCAGGAGGAAATCACACGCTACTGGCGGGATATCCACCGGTATCTATCCAGCTTATTCAACACCACCGGGCTGGATGAAATCCTGGCTGAAGAGCTGG
>JAHEIW010000439.1 GCA_024639185.1 Deltaproteobacteria bacterium
AGGATTTTCCCGATTGTGTTTCTGCTGGTGCCAATGGATTTGAGATCACTGCGGATAAAAGGAACTGGGACATCGAGATACGCGACAATAGTTTTCAAAATGATCAAACCCTAATAAACAGGAAAGTGCATCCCTGCGGAGTTGCTGATTTTCTACTTTGTGCGCCGGATACACCGCACAAGACTCAAAAATTGCTGGAAACGACCGCAGATATATTACCCGATGAATCTTTTCTTCAAGAGGAGCACTACTCCTATTTCAGGGAGCTGATAACAAACCAATCGCTGTCGTTACGAAAAAAACTGTACAGCATCGGTAGAACCGTCAAAGTTTTTCTGATAAAGTGGTTGCGCGACTGACTGCAGGGCCATTTTTGTAAAAGCACGAACCCGGCAATTGGCGCCGGTTAAACAGGAACTGCCCATGAATTCTTTTCAACGCCGATTGTTTTCAACCACTGTACCCGCTGCCAGTAAAGTTGTGATCACCTCCGGCTTGGTCCCGAAAAGGCTGGCTTTGCGCTGGCTGATCAAAAGCCTAAAAGCCGAGAAGCGAACCATGGTCAACCGCCGTCGGCTCGAAAGCCTTTATGCGGCGTGTTCCCATCTGTTGCTGCCCGACGGATCTTTTGTTGAATGCGGGGTCGCCCGTGGCGGTTGCACAGCGGTGATGGCATTTGTGGCCCGCGGGCAGCGACCGGTTTGGGGCTTCGACAGCTTCGAAGGAATGCCCGCCTTAACTGAAGAGGACGAAGGCCAGGGAAAAAAGGCGGTCGGGGTCGTAGCCGCGGGACCGGATGGTCTTCAGGATGCACAGCGGACGCTTGATCGATTTTCTCTGGCGCATAAATCGGTGAAATTGGTGAAAGGCTGGTTTGAAGACACATTGCCACATTACGCAACACAGCTTGAGCCGATTGCGGTGCTAAGACTGGACAGTGATTGGTACAAATCCACACGCTATTGCCTAGAAACGCTTTACGACCGGGTGGCCCCCGGCGGCGTGGTGATTATTGATGATTATCATGCATTTATCGGTTGTCGCAAGGCTGTGGACGAGTTTCGTTTGAAAAGAAACATTCACGGCCCTCTGATAACAACCGATGCACGTTCTGAGGTGCGCTGGCAAAAGGTGTAGCCATTTGCAACATAATTGTGGCTGATTATTAATTAAAAATGAGCGTGGCGACTCAGCCTGATCTGGCGGTCGCCGAAGGCCGTTTTCGCAGATGTTGCTTGATTTTAAATGGCATAGCGGCAAACAGAAATATGACGCTTAACGTGATTGAGCACTTTATTTTCGCAAAGCAAGCCACAGATGACATCAAGCTCTCATAAAAAAAATATTTTAAAAAAAATTAAAAAGCTGGTTTTCCGCAAAACAGCCAAACAAGACTATGGCTTATTCTGGCAACAATTTCTCAAAACGCATCGGGTGCAATGGCAGCAGGCTCGAAAAACCGCGCAAAAAGGTGACAAGATATTGATAGGCACCAGCACCGGTGGACAGGCCATGGCAAGCCCCGTCGAAAGCTTGCTGGCTGTGGCGTTGACGCTGCGCGGAGCCAATGTTCGCATCTTGCTCTGTGATCAGGCGCTGCCCATTTGTTCGATGGGCCTGAGCACCGATTTTCCCGACCTGCCCAACTTTTTAGACGCCGAGATGTCAATGCCGCGTTGCGTAAAATGCATCCGGAAAGGCGAATCTATTTTTCGCCCTTTGGGCCTGCCAATCGATTTATACAGCCAATTCATCACAGCTGCTGATAACAGCGAAGCCGATGATACTGCCAGTTCGACTCCCTTAGAGCAGATACCTAATTACCACTGGAACGAAATTGCCGTCGGAGAGCACGCCGTGGCCGGCGCCCTGCGGTTTTTCGCCGTGGGCGATCTGGACGATGACCCGTATGCGCAGACGGTTCTGCGAAGATTTTTTAAGGCCGCCTTACTGGCAACTTTTTCAACAAGTCGACTGTTGAGTGACGCAGCCTTCCGGCGGGCTGCATTTCATCATG
>JAHEIW010000440.1 GCA_024639185.1 Deltaproteobacteria bacterium
CAGGTTTCAGAGCAGATCACCCAAAACGATAAAATTCACCGTAAATGGCAACGCCAAATAAGGGGACGTTCTTAACTTATTGATTCCTGAGAAGTAACTATTCTATTTTACTATCATATGCTATAACTGGTCATGTATAAAAAAACAGATCCCCAACAGTCTTTGTTCGGTGTGCAAACCCAGCTATCATCATCTTTGAGAACCCGCTTGAAAGATTCTTGGGCGCAATTGTTCAAGGCCCAAATTCTTCCGATTCTGCTCAATTCCGAAGACAATTTTTCAATGCTTTACGGCACAACGGGCCGACCTAATTTCAGTGTTGCTCGCATGCTGGGTTTGTGCTTTCTTCAGGAGCTTTACAATCTAAGCGATCAACAAACCCTTGATGCATTTGGTTTCGATATACGGTGGCGTTATGCTTTAGACGTTAGCGATGAAGATGCGTATTTGTCACGCCGCTCTTTGGTTGAGTTTCGCAGGCGACTGGCCGATAAAGATCCGGATATGAAGATAGTGCGCACCATATTTGAGAAAATCAGCAAAGCTGCAATTAACAAACTCGGTATATCTGCCAGCGATCAAAGAGTTGATTCGACTCATATTGTCTCAAATATCTGCACCCGCGGCCGGCTGGATTTGTTTGAGACTACGATGGGCCTATTTATTAAGAGCCTGGATCAAGTCGGGTTTTCGCGCATTCCCAAGCATATTCAAAAGTGGCATCAAAGCGAACCTGAGGGTTGGTTCGGATTAGGCCAGGTTCAGCGTAAGGCAAAACTGGAACAACTTGCAAGGTATTTGAACAAACTGATTGTTATTTTTAAAAATGACCTACAGGTAACAACTACCGAGCCCTATCAGTTGCTTGTTCGTCTTTTTAAAGAGCAATGCCAGATCACCCATGAATCCGGCCCGGATGCAGTTAAGCGCAATGACCAACAGATTAAAGTAAAAAAAAAGACCCAAGGAGAAACCCTGCAATCGCCCCATGACCCCGACGCCTCTTACGGTCATAAGGGCAAAGGATACAGTGCGCACATTACTGAGACCTGCAACAACGCTGGCAAAACCGAAATCATCACCGATTACGAAGTCCATGGTGCTGCCCGCTCCGATATGGGCAAAGCGCCAGACATTGTCGATCGCTTAGAAGCTGCCGGTTTAAAACCTGAAAAATTATTTGCCGATGGAGGTTATCCATCGGTGCCATCGGCACTGAAAGTAATCAAGGGCGAGGTAGAATTTATGACCCCTGTCAATCGTGGCCGTATACCCGATGAGGTAATCGGGCGCGATCAGTTCAAATTTAACACAGACGGTTTAGTGGTTAAATGCCCCAGAGGACACAGCCCATTAGATCATCGGATGCTCAGCCACAACAACAAAAAGAGCCGTTGTCTTCATGCTATTTTCGATGGAGATATCTGTCGCAAATGTAGCATACTTGATAACTGCCCGGTTCGCGCACCCAATCACCGCGCACGCGGTTGTAAACCTCAAGACACGGTCGGAAATTTCCGGTTAGAAATAACAGCTGGGCTTCGGTTACGAGATCAGATGTATTCAAATCAACAAACTACCGAATGGAAGCAACAATATAGAATCCGTTCGGGAATCGAAGCGACGATGTCTGAATTGAAGCGCAGACACGGCATGGGTAAGCTGCGGGTCCGTAGAGCAGCCAGGGTATGCTTTGCAGTCGCCTGTAAAGTGATAGCCTGCAATATAAAGCGATGGGCTAAAGTCCATAGGGCTTCTGACAAAGCCTTAAACCGCTTTATATGGTTCGTTTTACATCGTGCACAGGCCTGTATGGTGTAAATATCAACAAATACGCGTTGGTACGCTGACAAACTGCAGCCCGCAATTTTAAATTCATTTGTTACAAAAAAAGGGACTTATTTCTCAGGAATCATATATTTATGGACGTCCCCATGTACCCCAACGCCATTGAGTCTTTGAACTACTCCCTGCGCCGCATGCTAAAGACCAGAGGGTCATTCCCTAACGATGATT
>JAHEIW010000441.1 GCA_024639185.1 Deltaproteobacteria bacterium
GCGAACCATGATGACGATTCGCAGCTCAAGCCGGCTGGAAGGCATCTCCGCCGCCAAAATGCCCAGATTGTAGCCGTTGCGACACAGCTGGCGATAAAAGTGCTGGACGTTTGAGATGCCGCGGGCCAGGTCCTGCCAGTCCGATTCGCTGACCTGCTGAAAAGCGGTTTTGTGCGGCAGGATGCCCCATATTTCATAGAATCCCTCGGGCGCAAATGCAGCCAGCCACTCCCATGCCCCCGTCGTACCGATTCGGCGGGAGCCATTCGCAATCTCATGGTCAAGATAGCTGGCAAACAGATAGTTGCCGCTGTGGCGGAAAAAATCATTGGCACGCTGCAGCAGCACACGCTGATAGTTGGCCGGCAGGCGGTCGGCGTTTATTTGTAGATGCGGATGAATTAAGGACCCACCGGCTGAAGGCAGATGGTTCTGGGTGATGGCCATGTAGACCGCCTGAGGATCGTGCTGCTTAATTCTGGTCAGATATTGGCTGCAGTTGATAAAACAGTTGGCATACGATGCCACTGAGGCTTTGCCGATTTCAACAAAATGCTTGTTGTCAAATAGGCTGACGGCAGAATAGCTGCCATACGGAAACAGATTGGGAAACAGAATTGAATCGCCGCGGGTCAGTCGTCCCGCGGCTGATAGATTGGGATGCAACCGGGGTGTTTGCGAATTTACCTGAGGCCGGCAAAACGGGCAACTGTCTGTTTGATCTGCACCCGGCGGGGGCTGGGGCAGGGACTCGGTTCCGGGTTCTTTTTCTTCAATGCGACTAAATGAGATGCGGCAGGTGCGCCCGGTAATCGGGTGGGTGCGGATTTCAATTCGCCGTTTTGCGATTTTGCCGGACGGGTCGATAAACTGTGCAGGCACCGCCTGGCTTTCAAACACCAGCTTTGAGGGATCGGCAGACGCCATGTCGCTCATCTTACAGGCCACCGCAAACACCGTTCGTCGCTTTGCATCGAAGCACCTGACGGGTTTGCGCTTGCATTTAAGTTTGCTTACGATGGGTGATGATTATTTTCACTCGACGCCGAAAACAGAAAACAATGAAACGAGCAGCAACCCCTGCGCGATGGCGCCGATAATCCAGCCAATGCTGCAGGCCCCGGCGGCGCGAGCGGTGCTTTCAATATTTAATGCGACTTTAATGGCTGTCGTTGCGGCCACGATCATCCAGATAGAAGACAGCACCAGAACCGCTATGCCCAGACCCGGTATCATTCCCAGAATCCGAATAACCCCCGGCGCACAGGCAAACCCCATTGCCCTGATGACCGCTTTACGATCAGCGCGTTGCGTTTCGGCCGATCCTCCACCAAAAAATTTCGTTGCGATAAAATAACTCGAAAAAGCCCAGATATACCATCCGATCAGCGCACTGATCATGCCGATATTGGAGCCGATGGCACCTGCCCGGCCGAAACTTCCCCAGGCGGCCAGCATTGCGTATAGCAAAACCGTAATCCAGGCCTGGTTGAGCAGGAGTGGCTCCGCAACGACTTCCTGGTAAAACGTCACATCGAGTCTGGCCGCTCGGAAAAAGCGATTAAAATACAGACGCATAGGCCTCCTTTCATTTAGCAGATTGTAAATCATGGGCCCGGTAAGCCCGGCACAGAACCCGTTTGCCGAGCTTCCACGATTTTTTTGCTGTTACCGGCTATCACGTTGCCGGCCCTGTGTCAATAAGCGGCGCAGGATCTGAAGCCGGCTGGTGCAAGGACATATTGACATCTTCACCTGGGTATTGCGTGTCATCAGGGTGAGCAAATGGATCGGGGCAGGGGATCGGTGTAAGCCGCTTACATCACAGCATTCATGCGTTGCAGGTCTTCGCGTTTGCCGATAACCACGATGACATCCCCGGCTTCAAGGGTTTCTGAAGGCATGGGATTGAAGATCATGTTGCCGGTCAATTTTTTGATGGCGACAATGATCACCCCAAAATCTTTGCGCAGGTTGCTATCGATGAGGTTTTTGTTGATCAAATCGGAGTTTT
>JAHEIW010000162.1 GCA_024639185.1 Deltaproteobacteria bacterium
CCCAGTACGCGATGGTTTATCCGCAGACGGATCAATCGCTTGATCGATGACATCAGTACCCGCCTGGATATCCGGATAAAACCATTTCAACTGACCAAACGACAGGTGTTAATCGACCGTCTGGTTTATGATCCAAAAGTCGTTGAAGCCATCCAGGAAAATGCCCACCAACGCAATTGCCCGCGTGAAGTGGTTCAAAAAGAGGTGTTGGCTTACGCCCGTGAGATCGTTCCTTCTTTTAATGCCTATCTGTATTTCCGGATTGGTTACTGGATGGCCAAAAAAATAGCACGGCTTCTCTATCGTGTGCGCATTGGTACGGCCGATGAGCAGCGCTATACCTCAATTGATCCTGAATCCACCGTTGTATTTGTTATCAACCACCGTAGTAACATGGATTATGTTTTGGTGGCCTTTTTGGCAGCTGAAAAAACAACGCTATCTTATGCTGTCGGGGAATGGGCTAAAATCTGGCCCCTGCAAACGCTTATTCGGGCCATGGGCGCTTTTTTTGTGCGGCGTAACTCCAGTGACCCCCTGTATCGGCGCGTTCTGGAGCGGTATGTCCACATGGCCACCAAGGAGGGGGTTTGCCAGGCGGTATTTCTGGAAGGCGGGCTCAGTCGTGACGGACGGCTGAGACCCCCGAAACTGGGTTTTTTAGACTACATGTTGCGCAGTTATGACACCCAGAGCGATCGCGATATCGTATTTATACCCGTCGGGGTGAATTATGATCGAACCCTGGAAGATCGGAGTCTGTTGCGTGAATTGGATCCGGATGCCGAAAAGCGCAGTCGGTGGTTTATTCTCAAAACCACTTGCGGCTTTATCTGGAAAAGCCTGATCTTGATGGTATTAAGCCGCTGGCAGCGATTTGGTTATGCTTACGTTAATTTTGGAACTCCGGTCTCTGTGCAGCAATATTGTGCCGATAGCGGTGTGAATTTTACCCGGCTGGAGCGCCCGACTCGATTTGCTGAAGTTGCCAAATTGGCCAATCGGCTCATGGATGCGATTCGTCAGGTGGTGCCGGCGCTGCCCGTTTCACTGGTGGCAACCGTGTTGCTCGAAGCCCAACCCGAGGGCCTTCATGCCGCAGATGTGCAGGAGCGGGTGCAGCAATGGATTGCTGAATTCGAACCCAGCGGCGCCCATGCTTATCTTTCACCCCAAAATCGGGTGGCGTCTATTCTAAATGCTTTGAATATGCTACAATTAAGAAAGCTGGTCGGGGAGTCAGACGGCGTTTACTGGGCGATTCCGGATGAAGTGAATGTCTTGGCCTACTATGCCAATGCCATCGCTCATTGGCGCCCGGATTCAAACATACCCAATCGTTAAATTATTCATTTATTTACGAAGTCATCTGGCAACTGGCTTCATAATGCTTTAGGGGTAAAAACAAGATGCCAAAGAATATCAGAAAGGCCTGCATCCTGTTTGTATTCATGTTGTTCATGTTGAATGGTGCACTCGATCTGCAGGCCGAATTTTACAAATATGTCGATAAAGACGGCCACATTTTTTACGTTGACGACCTGAGCCAGGTCCCCAATGAGTACCTCAAACAGGTAGAGGTTTACCCGGAAAAGTATGACCACTTGACCGAGGAGCAAAAGAAAGCCCAACGGGAAACCGAGCAAAAAAAACGACAGGCCTTGGAGCTTGAAAGACAACGCCAGCTGGAGCGCGATCTACAAAAGGCCGCTGAACAAGAAGCAGCCGAAAGACAGCGCCAGGCGGAACTGGCCCAGAAAAGAATCCACGAATCACCGGTTTTTATTGAAGGCAACCGGGTTTTTGTGCCGACAAAAATTGCAAACAACGGTGTTGAAGTCGAGACCCTGTTGCTTTTGGATACCGGCGCATCGCAGACCGTCATTCACCGTGACATTGCCAGCCAGCTCAACATTATCGCCCTTAAGAAAGGATTGTCTCAGGTAGCGGGGGGACAGCAAATCTATACCGAAATGGGCAAGGTCGACTATATCATCATCGGGCCCCATAAAATAAAGGGTGCCCACATTTTGATCATCAATCACGAGGGGGCAAGCGTCACTCAAAACGGGCTGCTGGGCATGAATATTCTGAGGAATTTCAACTATAATATTGATTTTGATAACCAGAAAATTGTCTGGCAACCCTTGCAATAGATTTCTATTGCCCGCGCTGTACGTCACTCGTTGCTCTGGTTCACCCTAATGGATTGAGCGGCTGATGAGAAAATAACGAATGGATCCAGTGGTATAGCGTACCTCATGCCGAAATCGATTGAATCCGCTATCATGTCAGAGTCGAGCGAAATTTTAGACTGGGGCATCGCCGTCGTGCGCTGGTTTCAGCAATTCAGCCCTGACCTGGATTTGCCGTTTAAGGCCCTGACATTTTTAGGGAATCTGGAGTTTTTTCTTTTATTTATGCCCTTGCTGTATTGGTGTATTGACCGCCGTATCGGTGCCAGACTGCTTGTCCTTTTTTTATTCTCTGCTTATATTAATTCCATCGCCAAGCTACTCGCATCCCAGCCGCGCCCCTTTGAATATGATCCAGGGGTCAAAGGGTTGGTGCATGCCGGTGATGGCGGATTTCCAAGCGGTCATACGCAGGGCGCAGTTGTGGTGTGGGGCTTCATCGGCGCTAAAGTTAAAAAGCCGCGCATGTGGTTGCTATCCGGTTTTCTGATGATTGCCATTCCGCTGTCGCGACTTTACCTGGGCGTTCATTTTCCGACAGATCTTCTCGGGGGCTACCTGATCGGAGCAGCCTTGCTGGCGGCCTATTTGCGGTTTGCTCCTAAAATTGAAGCCGGACTGATTAAAAGCGGATTCCGATGGCAGATGGCAGCGGCGATTGGGCTGCCAGCCGGTCTTATCCTTTTGAGTCCGGCGGACGCCTACTATGCTGTAACTGCCAGCAGCGTCTTGCTGGGGTTTGCTCCCGGGATGGTTTTAGAGCGTCGCTGGGTTCGCTTTCGTTGCGGTGGCAGCAAATTCAGACGGGTATTGCGTTTTGCTGCGGGCATGGTCGTTGTTGTCGCCTTGTGGGCAGGGCTCAAGATCGCCTTTTCAACGCTGACGCCGGCAGTTTTTTTTCGAATCTTGCGCTATGCCCTGGTCGGTTTGTGGTGCTCATGGGGTGCGCCCTGGTTGTTTGTGCGACTCAGACTTGCTGAAACTGAATAAATTCGTATTTTAGAAACATCCTTATGGCAAGCGGTATAATTGCGGGATACCCCATTTTTTGATGGACCATATGGCTTACCATTTATTTGCCGATGTGGTAGTTGGCATTCATCTCCTATTTGTCGTATTTGCGCTGTTGGGGGCACTGCTGCTGATCCGCTGGCCGCGGGTCGCTTGGGGACACCTTCCGGCGGTTGCATGGGCGGCCTGGATCGAGTTTTCTGGAAAAATCTGCCCGCTGACACCCCTGGAGAACGCGTTGCGAATCCGGGGCGGGGGCAGCGGTTATGCCGGTGACTTTGTCGGACACTATTTGATGGGTTTGCTCTACCCGGACGTTCTAACCCGCCGCACTCAGATTGTTTTGGGAGCGTTTGTACTGGTCCTTAATGTGGCGCTGTACGGATTTGTGTTCATATGGCGCAAGAAAAAGCAGCCGATTGAATAGACGCTGTTTCGTGGCCCATTTAACCCGATTTATTGCCCGAACAGTTTCGCAAAGCATTTTAACAACACCCCATGTGTTAACGTCTGAATCATATCAATTAAAATTGATTTATTGAAAGGAGCGCTTAAGTGCAGAAAAATCCGGATACGCATCGCAAGACCATCGGTTATGTTTTGTGGCTTTTTGGTTTCACCGGCTCCCATCGTTTTTATTACGGACATCCGGTTTTGGGGACCCTTTATTTTTTTACGCTGGGAATACTGTTCATTGGCTGGATCATCGACCTGTTTTTAATTCCATCCATGGATCGTAAAGCCGATTTACGATTTACAGCCGGCAGGGTGGATTATAATCTGGCCTGGATCCTATTAACATTTCTGGGGTTCTTTGGTATCCACCGCATGTATATGGGCAAATGGCTGACCGGAATTCTGTACCTGCTCACCGCCGGATTGGTCGGATTCGGTGTGATTTATGATTTCTGGACGTTAAACGATCAGGTGACGTTGATCAACAGCAAGGCCAAACGGCCATAAAGTTTTTTTCAAAAGAGGTTTTCAATTAAATTGCCACCCATCCAGGCGTTCGGTCATAGCGGAAGCATTTTGTAACATTCCCTTCAAAGGCGTCGCCTTTGGTTTGCGCAACCCTGTTTTTGCCGCCTAATCCATGCGCAGGTTGACATCGCCAAGCTGAGACATTAAGTTGCGCTTTTGAGATATTTCTCATAAAGGAGTGTATTCTAATGGTCAGACCCCGCAAGGACCGTATGGTCGCTTTCAATCCGGAGATCAGCTACTTTAAACCCCGGGGCATTCCCATGATGAAGCTGGATGAGGTGCATCTGACGGTTGATGAACGCGAAGCCATCCGCCTATCGGATCTGCAGGGCATGTCGCATGAAGATGCCGGGCGGCGTATGGGCGTTTCGCGCGCCACGTTCGGCCGTATTATTCAGCACGCCCGGCAGGTTGTTGCCGATGCGCTGATCAACGGTAAAGCGATAAATGTCGGGGGCGGCAATTATCGTATCGTTGATCAAGATCGAATATTTCGCTGCAAAAACTGTCGCCATGTTTGGGAAGAAGCCAAGGGGACGGGTCGACCGCACCATTGCCCGGCGTGTAAGAAAGATGATTTTCATCGCTTTTTAAAAGACGAACTGGCCGCGCCTTAAAATGCTTTCAATAAGGAGACATTCAAAATGGTCGATATTCAAAACAGTATGCCGCCCGATCCCAAAAAAATTGAAGAACAAAAGGATGCGGCGGTTCAAACCGCGTTGCGGAAAATAAAGCACAAAATTATCGTTATGAGCGGCAAAGGCGGTGTTGGCAAAACCAGTACCGCTGTTAATTTATCTCTGGCTCTTGCCGATGCCGGGCACAAGGTCGGCGTTATGGATGTCGATTTGCACGGCCCGGACGTGCCGCGAATGCTGGGGATAGACGGCATGCCCGAGCTGATGTCGAATAATAAACTCAGCCCGATGACATATTCGCAAAATTTGAGCGCCATGTCGATCGAGTCTTTTATCCCCAGCAAGGACGACGCCATTATCTGGCGCGGTCCAATGAAATTTTCGGCCATCCGGCAATTTATCGGCGATGTGCAATGGGGGGATCTTGACTTTCTGGTAATTGACAGCCCGCCGGGTACGGGAGATGAGCCCTTGACGGTGGCTCAAATCGTATCGGATGCCAGAGCCATTATTGTGACGACACCGCAAGAAGTCGCGCTGGCGGATGTTCGCAAATCGATAAATTTTTGCAAAACAGTTAAAATGGAGATCTTCGGTCTGGTAGAAAACATGAGTGGCCTCAATTGCCCCCATTGCGGTGAAATGATCGATCTCTTTGGATCCGGTGGCGGTGAAAGAACGGCCCAGCAAACCGGTATCCGTTTTCTGGGAAGAATTCCCTTCGATCCCAATGTCGTAGCCTGTGGGGATTCAGGGGCCTGTTATCAGAAGGTGCATGCCGATACGGCTGTGTCCCGGGCGTATGCTGAGATTGCTCAAAAACTCTCCCAGCTCGCTTGAAGTTATGCTAAAAAAGGTTGCGCCGTTAACCGTAGCGCCTTGTTTGTTTGCCGGTCAAAAAACAAGCGCTTGCACTTTTTTGATTTCAATGGGCTTAACCGGCTAAACGGGCTTAACCGGCCAACCAACAACCGTGGCCTGCTGGCTTTGATATCATTTTAAACGCCATATCTCCTGAATGGATCCTTATTGTGAAAAAATATTCTTATGAAAGTTAAGATTACCACCCTGGTTGAAAATGCGGTCGGCATCGGCGGCAGCCGTGAACTTATTGGAGAACACGGTCTGGCCTTTTTAATCGAAACCGGAACGCAACGCATTTTATTTGACACCGGGCAGTATCTGGCTTTGGAAAACAATGCCCGTGTGCTTGGCAAGGATCTGGCCACCATTGATACGGTGATGCTCAGTCACGGCCACTACGATCATACCGGCGGCTTAAGGCCTCTGCTGGAGCATAATTCAAGATTTTCATTGTATGCTCACCCCGATGTCTTTGCTCGCAAAATGATTAAGCGTAAAGGGCGCTGCCGCGAAGTCGGGATCCCGGTGAGAAAAAACGAGTTGCTTGAAAGAGGTGTCAAGTTAATCCTGGATACATCTCCAATAGTACTTGCCCCCGAAATAATGACCACCGGTGAAATACCCCCGGGGTTTAGCTTCGAATCGGTGGCCGAGGGGTTCTTTGTCGAAAAAGACGGCCAACAGGATCCCGATACGCTGGCAGATGATCAGGCCCTGGTTTTGAAAACCGCCAAAGGGACTGTTGTCGTTCTGGGATGCAGCCATCGGGGCATTATCAATACCCTTCGGCATGTAAGCAACCTAACCGGCCAAAGTCAAATTTACGCGGTTTTAGGCGGGCTGCACCTGTTCAAAGCGACTGCAGAAACGCTGGAGACCATCATGCAGCATTTGCAGCGCTTTGACCTGCAAAGGATCGTTGTGGGGCATTGTACGGGCACTCATGCCATTCAGGCGCTATATGCCCGCTTCAAAGATAAAGTGGTTCTGAATACCGTTGGACATACGTTCAGTGTCTAACCCCCATTTGTTTATCCGCTGGCCCGTGTTGCATCTATGTCAGGCATTCACTGACTGCCAAATCTACCATCATCCACTATTTTGTTAAGGTTAGCGGCCTTTTTCCTCAGCCAGCCGATGCGATCAACCGCGCGGGTGTCAAATTCGGGCACAAGGGGTTTTATATCCAGCAGCGGTGTGCGGTCAACGATATCGATATCTTCTACATACAGGATTTGATTATCAATTTTGATCAACCGCACAATCGAAAAGCCAATCGGATTGGGTCTGGCGGGCGAGCGCGTGGCAAACAGGCCCCGCTGTGTATCATCTAAAAAAGGGGTTACCCGCAGCCTGTAAGGTTTCGCCAGATGGCAATGATAAAAAAGCATAATATGGGAGAAACCATCCAGGTCCTGCAATCCGGCGACGAATTCTGGCAAAATTTCAACTTGCGCTTTTTCACCGCTGCCGCCGATTGCCTGAATGGGTGTACCTTCGAGATGTTTGAATGGTGAGTGAATGATACCAATCGGTCTGTAATTTATGACGTCCACCTTCAGCTCCTGCTTTGTGAAATTTCAGAT
>JAHEIW010000442.1 GCA_024639185.1 Deltaproteobacteria bacterium
CAAAAGACGCATTCGGTCTGTCAGGATACAGGGAAATTAATCATCATCAGGCTTTAGGCAAGCAAAAGTTCAGCATTAAGCACGCGGCGGGTTTGCGGGTCGATCTTAACCGCGTTGTCCAGTCGGTGTCCCGCAACCCAGATAATTTTGTTACGGCTGAGCACAAGAGGGCATTTCATGCGTTCTGTTCTGGATATTTTATGATCGATAAAATATTTTTTTAGCTTTTGGCGCCCTTGAATACCCAGAGGTGAAAATCGGTCACCGGGGCGAAAATTCCGGATAACCAGCGGAAAGCTGAGCTTATCTCTGTCCATATAGGCGATCTGTCCTTCGGTCTGCTGCCAGTCTGAAACGTGCTCGATGGGCATTTCATTAAAACGTATCCGCAGGCCGGCTTCTTGAATCAAAATTTCACCGGCCCCTGGGAGTTGATACGCGTACTCGGGCACTGTCGGGACGAAGTGCCTGTCGGCCGTTCGACGGGGCTTTTGCTGTGTTTTTGAAATCAGCAAACGGTCTTGGTCCCGCCCGGCGCACATATTGCCAGGAAGATCCAGCATGTCGCCCGCCGTCCCCTGTTGAACCATTTTTAAGACCGCTTCGATATGGGCGAAGGTGATGCGCCGCAGGTTGCCTTTGACCTGAAAAAGGGCCTTGCGGATCAGGCGCCTTTGAGCCGCGATCGGTTCTTTTTTCAATCGGTTAAGGCTCAGCCCGAATCTGCCCGCCTTATCAAGAACAACCGTTTCTTTGAAAATTGGTAGAATATGATCATCGATCCACTTTTCTTCAGCGGTCAATATAATGGCCATCCGGATAAGCGATTCGACACATTTTGGATTGTATTCGGCCTGCAGTTCGGGGATCAGGCGGCTGCGAATCTTATTGCGCAGGAATCGCAAATCCCGATTCGTGGAATCCTCGACATAATCCAGATTTCGGGCTGCAAGATAATCCAGAAGCTCTGTGCGCCGCAAATTGATCAAGGGCCTGATAATGTGATCAGAACGTACCGGTGGAATGCCCGCTAACCCTGTCGGACCGCTGCCGCGCAGCATCGCCATCAATACCTGCTCGGCGTTATCATCCGCCTGATGGCCTACAGCAATTTTATCATATCCGTATTTTGAGGCGCTGCGATGGTAAAACCGATAGCGCACCTGTCGCGCCGCCTCCTCAACTGACAGATGGTGGCTTTTTTGGTAGTGGCGCACGTCTTGCTTTTCAACGTAGAGGGGCATTTGAAATTTTTCGGCCAGAGCCGTCACAAACGCTTGATCGCTATCAGACACGTTTTGCCGGAGCCCATGATTGAGGTGGGCCATCGCCAGTTTCAGCCCATATTTTAGCGCCACCGTGCGCAGAATATGGACCAGGGCCACCGAATCCGGTCCACCGGACACGCCCGCAAGGACAGCATCTCCGAATTGTATCATCGAATGGGTGCGCAGGGTATGTTCAACCACTCGAAGGATTCTTTTCTCGATGATTGAACTAGAAGAGACAGGGTGTTTTGCTGACATAATGTTAAGACCTGGATGTTGAATGAGGCGCAAGCATTCATAAGGCTTGCAACTGCCTGATACCTTTCGAATATTTATGGCAGCAACCCCAAGAAGTCAATATAAAACGCGGCTTGCCGCGTTTTCAGTTCCGCCGGTGGCGGTTCAGGTGTCAATCTCTTTAGCTTCGGGCTTCTCGCTTCTTGCTTCTGGCTTGAAGCAGGCAGCCAATTGCTTTCAGCCAGTAGCCAGAGGCCAGCAGCCAGCAGCCAAATTAGTTTATTTGTAAAATTTGAAACACTCAAATTTTTATTGAAAAAACCTGATTATAACGTATGCTAAGAACGGTTGTGCTAGGCGGGGAGCTAGCGGTGCCCTGTACCCGAAATCCGCTTATGCGGGGCTGAATCCCCTCTGAAGGGTCTTAAAGATGGAAAGTCGTAGTGCATTTTGATCGGGCGCCACGCAACAAACGGTCACGAACCTCGTCAGGTCCGGAA
>JAHEIW010000443.1 GCA_024639185.1 Deltaproteobacteria bacterium
AGGCAAAGGTGGCAAAACCAAAGCTGAGCACCATACCCAGACTGTGAAAATATTCAAACAAATAGACGTCATGGTTCTCGGTAAAAAGATAATTGGCTGCACAAAAATTTTCACCGATAAAGAAGAAAATCATGGACCATTTTAGCGCTTTAAGCTCGGGCTCAACTCTTTTCCAGAGGAAAATAAATATCAAAAGAGCCAGGATCGTGTAAATCGGTTTGACAAGAAATGCGGTCGTCACCGCAGCAGATTGCTCAAAGAAGGACAGATCCTGAAAGCCAGCCTGGATATTCGCGTTTATGGCCGGTGTATTAGAAAGCATCAGAAATACAAAGGCGGGGATCAGGCCAAAAACGACAATTAAAAGAACCATGATTATTTTTTCAAATCGAAAAATCATTTCACGTTCCTTTTTCTAAATGTAACAGAACCGGTCAATATTATGGAAAGAGCTTCGTTGCGGTTGGGGGCGGCAGGTCATTCTAACTATTTGACATTATATAAAAATAATCAAAAGATCAAGCCAATTTAGCATTGAAAGAAGGGTCTCGTGGTAAGAGGGACGGGTTTGATTTATTGCGTTCTCAGGGGTGTCTATGAAATTATAAATTTTTTGTTATTTAATCAGGCACCGCTTCAGCACGGATATAATAGGTATGGCCCTGCCAATGCAAGCCCTGCAGCAGGCTTTAATGGTCCCCATAAGTTAATCGTCTCTCATATCTATTTTTTGCGCAAAAAGACCATCTCCGATAGTTTCGCCACAGTTTGATTGTCCTGGGTGAGTTCCACCTGTACGCGGGCAATCCGCCCCTGGGTATCAATGACGCGCGCAGAAGCGATGACATCTTTGGCCGGGTCGGCCGCATTCAGAAACTGCACATCACAATTCAACGGCAATCCCACATGTCCCAGGGAATTGGCGACAGCTGCCATGGTTTGCTCCGCCAGCGTAAACAGAGCGCCCGTATGGGTATACCCCAAAAAGTTGGGCAATTGCGCGGTGCCCGGCAAACGGGCTGTGGCGCGGCCGGCTTCAAATTCTGTAAACTGAATGGAAAGGGCGCGGGCCAACGGAGAGGCTTCAAGAGCCTGGCGCAATGCTTTCAGATCCTCTTTTTTAATTGCATTCTGGATGGCTTGGGATTCATTGCTGGATTCCGCGACAGACCGTTTTTGGCGGTTGCGCTCTTCTACTCCGCGTGTCAGCCAGGAAACAGCCTCATTGTAAGGTGTGGGGATGTTGTAACGCCGGCCTTCGGATACGATCACTTCATTTAGATTGCCAATCTCGGTGGGGCGCCCGGCTTCGACGTCCTGAAGCATGGAGACACGGTTGTCCCTGGTAGAGGCAAACGCCTTTAAAGAAAAATCAAGGGGATCGTCGAGCTCGGGGATATCGATGCCTTTGGCGCGGGCCACCTGGCCCAACTCGTTTGAGAGGCCTTCGATGATTTTAACCGACGGCTCGTGTTTGACGGCTACCCCACCGGTCAGACCGGTCAGGGCAGCCACCACGTTCGTTGACACATTGGCGATGAGTTTTTTCCAGATAACGCTGTTAATATCGGCTGCGGCATGCACGTCCAGGCCAACTGTCTGGAACTGCTCAACCATCTTCCCAAATCCCGGGCGGGAGACGCCGTCATAAGGGCCGATCACCAGTAAAGGGCCGAGGCCCCCTACGTAGCGCACTTCATTCATGCTCACCGGCATCCCGGAATGGGCCGTGATACCCCCCACCACCCGCTGCGGTCCGATGGTCTCGGCAATGGCCTCTAAATTCCCAAGGCCGTTTTGAACCGAAAGAACAATCGTATCGTCTCCGATCATGGGCATGGCGCCCTCGATGGCCGCTCGGGTATGGTAACCTTTAACGGCTATCATGACCACTTCCTTTTCACCCACCTCTTCTACGTTCGAGGTAATGGCAATCTTCGAGTGGGTTCGCTTGCCGTCAGGCCACTGCAGCCACAATCCTTCTTTATCGATAAGACGAAC
>JAHEIW010000053.1:0-14285 GCA_024639185.1 Deltaproteobacteria bacterium
AACATCGCTCTGGTGGGCGGGTTTGCCGCTAAAGAAGTGGTTGTTTCAACGCTGGGCACCGCTTATTCTCTGGGTGAGGTGGATCCGGAGGAGACCAGCTCTCTGTCTGAAACGCTGGCCCGGGAACCCGGATGGTCGCCCCTGATGGCCATCGGCCTGATAGTTTTTACAATGTTTTATTCGCCCTGTTTTGTCTCGGTGGTCTGTATTTCAAGAGAATCGGGCTCCTGGAAGTGGGGGGCCTTTGCCATGGCATTTAATACGCTACTGGCCTTTTTATTAGCGGTGTTCATCTTTCAAGCTGGATCCGCCCTGGGGATTCTGGTGAATTAGCCATGCAAACCATTATTGTCATCATCATCGTTGCAATTGCCGCCGCGTTTTTAATCCGAAAGTTCTTAAAGAATTTTAAACAGGAAGACGCCTGCAGTTGCGGATGTTCAAATTGCCCGGCAGACACAGCCGCAACGTGTGAAGAAAACCCGGACAATGTGAAATAGTGATAAAGGCCACAAAGCCACCAAGTCACGAAGAAAGATAAAAAATTTAAATTTTATAAAACTTTGTGAACTTCGTGCCTTTGTGGTTAACTTAAAATCTTTTTATTAAAAGCTGATACGAATTGAGGAAAATAAAATGCGCCATTCAGAAATCCTCAGCTCAAATATGGAAGATTATCTGGAGGCCATCTTCCACATTTCGGAAGAGAAACAGGCTGCCAGAGCAAAAGATATTGCTGACAGGATGGAAGTAAACAAATCATCTGTCACCGGGGCTCTACGGTCACTTTCCGAAAAAGGCCTGGTGAATTATGTGCCTTACGATATCATCACGCTGACGGCCAAAGGCAAAAAACGGGCGGTGGAAATTGTCAGAAGGCATGCGGCGCTCAAAGAATTCTTCATCAAAATCCTCTTAATTGATCCAGTTGAGGCCGAGGAAGCCTCTTGCCGGGTCGAGCATGCCGTCTCAAAAAACATCATTGACCGGCTTGTGCGCTTTGTTGAATTCATGGAAATCTGTCCCCGGGGCGGAAAGGAATGGCTGAAGGGATTCCGACGCCATTGCGAAAACGGCGATACCACCAAGCTCTGTGGCGATTACATTGCGGTCTGTCTTGAAGATTTAAAAAAAAGAGAGCGACAAATAACATCTTTGCAAAAAGATGGGGTCTCTTGAAGGGTTTGATCGGATCGACTTGAATCCGCTGGCGTGATGAGAGGTTGGATTTTTATCAACGGGCAGACGGGGATTTGGGCATATTCTGGATCGCTTCTTTTAATTTTTCTGAAAAATCTTTGGGTACCGACCGGTTTTCGGTCTGTTTACAAAGGTCAATCGTTCGTTTGAGCGTCTGCAGGCACACGAAGCAGGGAACACATTCTTTGACGTGTTTTTCGATGCCCTGGCAGGTGACTTCGTCCAATTCATTATCCAGATATTCCGAGAGTTTTTCAAACAGCTCCAAGCAGTGTTTATGATCGTGCTCGTCTTTATTCATTCTCAAAATACCCTTTCAACCTGTCCCTTAAGTATAAACGCGCCCGGTGTAATCTGACTTTCACATTCGCATCCGATAAATTTAAGATCTGGGCGGTTTCGGCCGTACTGAACCCCTCTATGTCGCGCAATACGATGACCAATCGATACTTTTCCGGAAGCGTAAAAATAGCTTCGTTGATCTTGTCCAGAAGCTCATTGCTCAGCAGTTTGTCCAGGGGCATCTGGGCCCACTCGGGTACCTGCTGGGGATCCTCGGCTTCATTCTGGGGATAAAACTCATCCAGTGATAGTTCCCGTTGCGGCGCAAATTTAGACTTGCGCCTTTTTTTGATGCAGGTGCTGGCGGCCACCCGGTAAAGCCAGTTTTTAAACTTCGTTTCGTACCGGAAATCTTTCAAATACCTGAAAACATTTAAAAAAGTTTCTTGAACTGTATCTTCGGCATCGGCTGCATCCCGGCACATTCGAAAGCTGAAATTGTACAGTTTTTGCTCGTAGCGTTTGACAAGATCCGGAAATCGGTCGAATTGACCTGAATTGATGGCTCGTACAAGCTCAAAATCTTTATCTTTTATCTGTTTGCGATTCGTTCGCTTGGGTGCTGTCATGATTGCTTGTCACCTGACAAGAATCCTTCAGTCAGGTTGAAATGCCCAATTTAGGCAGGATATAGGCCTGCAGGAGATACCAGACCCCCACTATGGCCAGCATAATAATGATATCTTTCATATTCATACTCCTCGTTAGTAATAAGATCTCAGCGGGCTTTTGTCCACCGTTTTTTGAAAATCAGGCAGTACAGGTTGACCAGCAAAAATATCATGACAAAACCCAGATGACTCAGGTTTAAAGCGATGATGAATTCTGGAGAAAAAACCAATACCGGGAAATTTTTGATGACAAACAAAACACCGGTCAGCACGATACCCAGAAGCAATATTCCTCGCAGATAACCGCTTGGCGTCATTTTGAACCGGGCCCGCAATAAAATGACATGCTGAACGAGCATATAGGCGACAATCGCCAGCAGCAGAGCGGCTCCAGCATAATGCACATAACGGGTCGTCCAGAAATTGGCCAGCCAGCCGAATCCGGGAATATCCGACAGATAGTAGCGTTTATAGATCGGCATCTGGCCGAAACCGGTCAGGGCCATGCAAAATACGGTCAGCACATACAGGTAGCGCATCGATCGGTTCTGGCGGTTTGAATGGGTGAGAGTAACGGCAGCCGTTTTCATCAGGCACGCTCCTTGGATTTTCGAGTGTAATTGTATATCTTTCTGGCAGCGGCCGCGATGCCAGCCAGCGGTGCGATCACCATGGCAGCAGCCAGAGTATTGGCATCCGCCATCCGATCGGAAGCGGCGGCCAGATGCGGTTTGCCTTTGCCTTTTTCAATGGCGACGTCTAATTCTTCAAAAGGCACCGGCGAAACATAGACCGTATTGGTGCCGCCGTTTTCGGTCTCGCCGTAGATGTAGCCGTTTATCTCCCTGGCCAGTTTATGGGCTTGTTTGATAATGTCAGCTCGCGGCCCGATGGTTTGAACGTCTTCCGGGCAGGCTTCGATACAGGCAGGCAGCTGTCCCGCCTCAATCTGGTCATAGCAGCGGTCGCATTTGAACATCACGCCGTTGCCGGCAAAATTGGGCAGAATGTCCAGATATAGCCCCACACCGGTCTGGCGTTGCGGGATGTCCCAGGGGCAGACCGCATTGCATTTGGAACCCCCCAGGCAGATTTCCGGATCGATTCTGGAGATACCGTTTTCAAGCTGTTTGGCGGCGCCCCAGGGGCATAATTTAACGCACGGCGGGTTGACGCAATGCATGCAACGACGCGGAATGGTCAGCTCGGTTTCTTCACCATTGATATCGACGCTGGCATGCTGGATGTACAGCCAGTTGTAAGGCGTGAGTCGTTCGGTGACATCCTGTTTGTCAGACCAATCCGATACCCTGGCGCGGGCCGGCACCATTTTAGGGAAGGGTTTTTTGGGATTGGGGTATTTGCGGGCATTTGTTTCTGTGCAGGCTTCCACACAGGCGCCGCAGCCGATGCATTTACTGATGTCTAACAGGGTGGCCAGTTGGGTTTGCTCTTCGGGTCCTACAGCCGCAGCGGCGCCCGGTATGCTGCCGGCCGCCACCCCGGCCGCAGCGGCGAATCCGCCTTTTAGAAATGCTCTTCTCGAAATGTCTTGCCCCAATTTGATCTCCTTTCAGGTGGAAAATGTCGTCATATCAGCTGCTTTTTGAATTTTTGCCCCTAAAGAACCAGCCGATGGTTTTCGGTTACAAAATTTTTTGTTTTCTGAGCGGCTATTTTATGGATGGGCTGTGTTCGCCATCAAAACCAAACATAGCGCATAGACGAGCGCTAATGCGAAGAAAGACGATTCAAAGATCAGGCTGCCGAAAAATTAGATCGCGCAAAACGAAATAAGGTAGAGCGTTTGGCAAAATAGATGGCCGCCAGCAACAAACCGGCATTGAGCAGCAGACTGACAACGGTAACCGGTGGCTGGGATACAGTTTCAGTTTAACTTAAGTGCTTAATATTTTTTTGACATCGATGCCGTATTTCTTCATGCGATTCCAAACGGTCACCCGGTTTACACCCAGTATCCGCGCGGCCTGGGTCTGATTACCCTGGGTTTGCTGTAAAGCATCAATCAGGGCATTTTTCTCGGTGTTTTGGGGTGGAAGTGATAACGAAGAATGTGTCTGTCGATAACCATTATGCGCTAATGAATCACTGATGGATTGTTTAAGATACTTATGCATCCCGCCTGCGGTGGCAATGTTGGGTGGCAACTGGTCGAGGTCGATCAACCCATCTTCGGCGACCACAAAGGCGAATTCCAAAGCGCTTTTTAGCTCTCTAACATTACCCGGCCAGTAATATTCCATAAACCGTTCCATGGCAACAGAAGTCAATCCGGTTATTTCTTTTCCGGTTGCCGCTTGCAGACGGGCGATAAATGAATTGACCAGGAGCGGAATGTCCTCGCTGCGATTCCGCAATGGCGGCAGAAAAATCGGAAAGACATTAATACGAAAGAAAAAATCTTCACGAAACTGTTTTCGGGCGATCAGATCTTCAAGATTTTTATTCGTTGCCGTGATGATGCGCACATCAACCGAAAATGGCTTGTGATCTCCCACGCGTTCGACCTGCTTGGCTTCAAGGACGCGCAGCAGTTTCACCTGGATGGACATGGGCACATCGCCGATCTCATCCAGAAAGATATCACCGCCATTGGCCGCTTCAAAACGCCCCCGCCGGTGGCGATAAGCACCGGTAAATGCGCCTTTTACATGGCCGAAGAGCTCGCTTTCCAGTAGCGCTTCGTTTAAGGCAGCGCAATTAAGCTGAACGTAGGGGCCTTCCTTCCGGCGGCCCAATCGATGAATTGCTCGTGCAACCAGCTCTTTACCGGTGCCGCTTTCACCATAGATAATAACCGGGGCATCACTGAGTGCCGCCTTTTGAATGACTTCGAATGTCTTTCGCATGATGGCCGAATTTCCGAGAATACCGTGAAAACCGCCACTTTGATCCAGCTGGCGCGAAAGCTGATCGACTTCCTGATCCAGTCGGTCAAGTTCCGAAAGGTCCGCAAGGTTTTCAACCGTTCCCAGGGGATGACCGTGATCATCTCTTAAAACCGAAGCATTTTTTAAGGCCGGCAACAGCGTACCGTCTTTTTTGGTAATCACACACCGACAGCGTTTTATGTCCTTCTGTCCCGGTTCGAAAAGGGCGCACTGCCATTGGTCGCCATCCTTTTTAATCACCCGTTCACAGGCATCGCAATCCAATACGGTGCAAGACCTTCCAACGATTTCATCAGCCCTATATCCCGTGAGCTGCTCAAATGCCTTGTTGACCATCAGAATGGCGCCATCTCGTCCAACCAGCATCAAGCCATCGTTCATGGTGTTGATGATCTTTTTCCAGTAGCGGTTGATTTCTTTTTCATTCATATCATTATCCCGTCTTTTTTTTGAGAACGATTTTTCGGTCCATGGGAAATGGTTGTCGGTAGGAAATGGTTAAACTGTTTAAACGGCTGTTTAAACGCTTAAACAAGTGTTTAAATATCATTAAACACATTGCAAGGGCAAGTTGAAAATTCTTTTTGTCGTATCGTATATAATTTCAGTAACCTATAATCTATCTGGGCTGTCCTCATGTTAAGGCATGCCAGTTGCACTTACTTCAATTGTATAACCAAATTGGCATTAACCACTTATCCGGCTGGGAAGCGTAAAATGCCAGATAAATCAGAGCTTGATCTCATTGGGGTTTCATGGCCGGGTTGTCTTCTTCAATTTAAAAATACTTTTGATCAGCTATGCGCATATGACGTGCTGGAAGTATTATCCCATGACCCTGATGTCGTCAGAAATATTCTTATGATTGCCTGCCATTGTGAAGGTACGCATATCCAACAGCGCCAGGAAGGTGATCTTTATCGGGTTTTCATCCAAAAAGAGTGAGCTGGAGAATCATCATGGATATAAGCCGGAGACACTTTTTTAAAATATCAGGGGCACTGACCGCTGCTTCGCTCGTAAATACCGACCCGGCGGCTCAGGCGACCCAGGCACCCGCCATTGCGGAGGATTCCTATGGATGCCTGGTGGATACGACATTGTGCGTTGGGTGTCGTAAATGTGAGCAAGCCTGCAATGAACGCCATCATCTTCCCAAACCAAATGAATCCTTTGAAGAGATGACCGTGCTTGAAAACGAAAGGCGTATGGATGAGACATCCTATACCGTTATCAATAAGTATTATCCCAAGCACATCGGCACTTTAACGTGGCGCAACCGCCCAACCTTTGTCAAGTTCCAGTGCATGCACTGCAACGACCCTTCCTGTGTCTCGGCTTGCATTGTCGGTGCACTCACCAAGCAGGAAAACGGTTCGGTCATTTATGACGCCAGCAAATGTATTGGCTGCCGGTATTGTATGGTCGCCTGTCCGTTTCAAGTCCCGGCATACGAGTATCATAATCCACTGACGCCTGAAGTGCGAAAATGCACCTTTTGTTATCAATCTATCAAAGACGGCGGACTTCCGGCCTGCGCCCAGGTCTGCCCGCGGGAAGTCATTACTTTCGGAAAGAAGCCCGAATTATTAAAGCTGGCCCGCTGGAAAATGAAAAACCATCCCGGCAAGTATGTGGATCACATATACGGGGAATACGAGGTCGGTGGAACTTCATGGCTGTATCTTGCTTCTGAGCCTTTTGAAACCATCGGTTTTCCAAAGCTGGGCACCAAAGCCCCGCCGAGGCTAACCGAAACGATACAGCACGGCCTGTTCCAGTACTTTGCCGCCCCTATTATACTATACGCTGCGCTCGGCGGTATCATGTGGATAACCGGCTACTTAAAGGGCACCAAAGAAGTTTCAACCGGCGAAACCGCTGGGAGAGGAGACCTGCGATGAATATCCATACTGACGCTGCGCCGGTTGAAGAGGAGCGGTTTTTAACGCCCGGTGTGATGGTTATGCTGGCGCTAATGGCGATTGGGCTGGCATTTGTCGTTGCGCGCTTTCTTTTTGGTATCGGCAAAGTTGCCAATCTGAACAATCAGTTTCCATGGGGGATCTGGATCGGCGTTGACGTTGCTACAGGAGTGGCTCTGGCCGCCGGTGGATTTACGACCGGTGCCATCGCGTATGTCTTCAACCGCGACCAGTATCATGCCGTGATACGCCCGGCCTTGCTGACCGCCATGCTGGGTTATACCTTTGTGGTGCTGGGGCTTCTGGTGGATATCGGTCGCTACTGGAACATTACCAGTCCGATGTTTAACTGGAACGGCAATTCGGTCCTGTTTGAAGTGGCCATGTGTGTGATGATTTATTTAAATGTACTGTATATTGAATTTATCCCCATCGTGGTGGAGCGATTTAAAGGTCGCGTGAGTCTCCCCGGCCCTCTGTCTGCCCTGAACAAATTCACGGAGACGCTTCTATCTATTGCTGACACCATTTCGGGCAAGGTCATGTTTCTTTTTATTATTGCCGGCATTGTGCTTTCCTGCCTGCATCAATCCAGCCTGGGTTCCCTGATGCTGATTGCCCCCTACAAGGTCCATCCGTTGTGGTACACACCGATTCTGCCGCTTTTGTTTCTGCTTTCTGCTTTTGCAGCCGGATACCCCATGGTGGCTTTTGAATCCATATTGGTGTCCAAATCATTTGGCCGAACGCCCGAAATGGAAGTCCTCACTCCGCTGGCCAAGTTTATGCCGCTATTGATGGGAATCTACCTTACTTTTAAATTGGGCGACATGATCGTTCGCGGCACTTACGCTTATTTGCTGGACGGGACGTATCAGACAAATGCGTTTATCGTCGAAGTGCTTTTCGGCGTGATTCTGCCGTTTGTGCTGTTGCTTTTTAAAAGGGTGCGTCGATCAGCAGGCTGGCTGTTTTTTGCATCCACGGCGTTTGTACTGGGCATTCTACTGAATCGCATAAATGTGTTTGTGGTCAGTTTTACACCGCCTTATAAGCTCGTCACTTATTTTCCGGCGCTGGGGGAGATTTTTATCACCGTCGGCCTGATCGCCACCCTCATGTTTATGTACCGGGTTTTTGTATTTATTTTTCCGGTTCTGGGCGCCCATCCCAAAAAAATGTCGACAACGGTGCTGGCCTTGTTTGCCCTGTCTGTGCTGTTCTGGCTCCATGGCCCGGTTGGGGCCGCATCAACAACCCCCGGTACGACCCGAACACCGCTTCCGCTATCTAAAGATATTACCCCCTCGATTAATGATGCGCCCAAAATACGCGTTTTAAACAGCCCGGTTATCAATAAAGACAGCGATCTTTATGGATCGGTTCGTTTCATGCACAGCAAGCATGCCAATGTGCTCGGCGACTGCACGATCTGCCACCATCGAAACCCCCGTGAGGATGGCGATACCTACGGCCAGCCAATGAGCATGCTAACCCTGCGACAAAAAGAAGAAACGCCCGCAGGCTGTGCCGTGTGCCATGATCGTCCCTTTAACCCCAAACAGCTGAATACGCCCGGGTTAAAAGGCGCCTATCATCAACTCTGTATGGACTGCCATCAGGAGTCCGAGCAGGTACCCCACGTTCGCGGCCCGATTCTCTATAGTGCCATGGTGCGGGGACCGCTGGTTCGAACCCTCGATACCCGTGCACCCACAGACTGTCTGGCCTGCCACCCCAAGAATGTACCCGATCACAACCAGCTGGTGAAACTCGAAGGCCAGGTGGATGCCCTGGCCGTTACACGTAACTGCCTGTCCTGCCATGAGCAGGAAGGCAGAGCCATTTTGCAAACCGCCCACTGGAAATGGCACGGTGCCTCACCCTATACGGTCGGCCATGAAAAACGTGTTGATTTAGGCAAACGCAGCAATACGATCAATAATTTTTGCATTAACCTGAACGGCAATTGGCCCCGCTGCACGAGCTGCCACATCGGATATGGCTGGAAAGATGCCGACTTTGATTTTAGCGACCCCAGCAAAATCGATTGCCTGGTCTGCCACGATACGACAGGAACGTATCAGAAAGCACCGCCGGCAGCGGGGTTTCCGGCCAAGGATGTAGATCTGATAGCGGTTGCCAAGAATGTGGGCCGACCCAGCCGGGCTACCTGCGGCACGAACTGCCATTTTCGTGGTGGCGGCGGCGATGCGGTTAAACACGGCGACATGAGCTCCGTATTGTCCAATCCCGGTAAAGACCATGACGTCCATATGGGTGTCACAGAAGGGGGGCTGAATTTCAGGTGCCAGGACTGCCATAAAACCCGCAATCATATGATTTCCGGGCGCAGTATATCCGTGGCGGCTGTCGAAGGGGATCTTTCCTGCGAGTACTGCCATACGGACAGACCCCATATCGGCAGTGAGCTGATCGATCATCATCTCAATAAGCACACCCGGCATGTGGCCTGCCAGACCTGCCACATTCCGGTTTACTCCAAAAGTAACCCGACCAAAATATTCTGGGATTGGTCGACTGCCGGACAGGATTGCAACAAGCCGGTCGATAAATACGGCAAACCGACCTACGCCAAAAAGAAGGGCAGCTTCCAGTGGAAAGAGGCGGTCAAGCCAACCTACTTATGGTACAACGGTACCGTCAATCGATATCTACTCGGTGATCGCATCAATGAAAGCGGCGCAACTGAATTAACCAAGCCGGAGGGTGGTTTCGATGATCCGGCCTCCCGGATATATCCTTTCAAGGTTCATCACGGCAAACAGATTAGCGACGCGACTTATAAATACCTGATTGCACCTCAGCTATGGAAGGGATACTGGAAGCACTGGGATTGGGACAAAGCTTCGCGCAACGGGATGAAGGCTGCCGGGCTGGCATACAGCGGCCAATATGAGTTTGTGGAAACGATCATGTACTGGGGCCTGACCCATGAAGTCGTGCCCAAGGAGCAGGCCCTATCATGCGCCGAGTGTCACCCCAGTCTGGCCAAGGCACCGTATTGCGGCAAATGCCACCAGCAGAGGCCTGATGTGAGCTTCAAGGAGCTGGTTCACAAAGGCATGGACTTTGAAGCCCTGGCGAAAATGGGTCGGGATGTGGCTGATTTAATCGGTACAACCAATTACATCGACTACCGGGCTCTGGGCTACGACGGCGATCCCATCGAAACCGGCAGCCGTTTTGACAAACTTGGACTGGGTGTCGCTCATAGTACTGGCGCTTTAAACAATTGAATATTGATTATTGAATAATTTGTGGCAGTCGCTTCGCTCTGTCATTTTATAATAATTTTGTAAATTTGAGGAATCCCTTTAATATTCAATTCTAAGTAGTCAATTCCGGTTTATCCGGGTTAACAATATTTAGCAAACAAGGAGGCAAAAATGCTTAAGAGAATTGGTTCTGTTCTAATCATTCTGTTTTTTGTGTTCGCTGCAATCGGCATTGTCATGGCGGCCGACAAAGGCAACGCCCGTAAGGGAAAGTATCTTTTCCGGAAAAATTGCCGGACCTGCCATTGTGAGGACGGCTCGGCAAAACCCCTGAGTCCCATCGATAAAACGCAGGCCCAGTGGGATGAAGTTTTTAAAAGCATCGATAAATTATCATGCACCAAAGAGTGGGCCAAGCTATCGGAAAAAGATCGAAATGATATGTACGCACATCTGTGGGGGCATGCATTTGATTCCCCATCACCGGCGAAGTGCAAATAAGGCGGATGCGGATTTCGGAATACGCGATTTTAAGCCTATTGGAGCATAAATTATGCCAATGAAAACCAAAGGAACGATGTCCCGCCGCAGTTTTATGAAACTGTCCGCAGCAGCAGCGGCAACTACCGTGGGCAGTTCGTCCCGGATCCTGTACGCGCTGGTTTCCGAAAAACAAGGAACCCAACCCAACCAGCTCCGGGACCAGTTTTCGGCCTGTGACATGTGCTTTAATAAATGCGGTCTGATCGCCCGGGTAGAAGATGGTGTCGTCAAAAAGCTGGACCCCAATCCGAAATCCTTAAAATCCCGCGGAATGTTATGCGCGCGCGGCAATGCCGGCGTTCGCCAGCTGTATGATCCGGATCGGCTGAAATACCCGCTGCTGCGCAAAGGGCAGCGGGGCGAAGGCCGCTGGCAGCGGTTGAGCTGGGAGCAGGCGCTGGACCATGCTGCGGAGCAGATGGAGCGAATCGGGCAGAAATACACCCGCTGCGGTTTTCTGTTTATGGCCGGCACCGATATGCAATCCACTTTTGTGCACCATTTTGCAGAAGTTTACGGCTCCTACAATGTCATCTCCCATGAATCCAATTGTCTGCTGAGCCGCAACCGGGCTTTTCTGGATACTTACGGCGTGGTTCCGACGCCTGATATTATTCACTCTAAACATGTGATCATGCCGGGAGCCAACCGCTTCGAAGCCCTGGTAACTCCCGACAGCATCGATCTAATGACGGCCATGCAAAACGGCTGCAAGCTGGTGGTGCTGGATCCGCGCTTTACCAAAACGGCTGCCCTGGCAGATGAATGGTTTGCCATCAAACCCGGCACGGACATGGCTTTTTTTCTGGCCGTTGCGCAGGTCCTTATTTCAGAGAATCTCTATGACCAGAAGTTTGTAGCCGAAAAAACATCCGGCTTCGAAGAGCTTCGCACTCATGTCCAGCCGTACACACCGGAATGGGCTGCGGGAGAGACTGAAATACCGGCCAAAGATATCCGCCGGCTGGCCCGCGAGCTGGCCGCCGCGGCGCCCACTGCCATGGTCTATCCCGGCCGCCGCAGTTCGGATTACAAGGACTCCACTCAAATTAGAAGATCCTTTGCGATTGTCAATGCCCTGTTGGGAAATTGGGATCAAAAAGGAGGCTTGATTTTACCAAAAAAGATTAAAACCGGATCCATTTCCCACGATCCGCCTTTTTATGAGGACAACCCCGATGATCGGGTGGATGCCGGCCGGGCCCAGATGATGTTTGACGAGGAAGGCTCGTTTAAGCACACCCGTGATGCGGTCATTGAGGGTAAACCTTACCCGATAAAAGGCTGGTTGACTTATAAAACCAATCCCATGCAGACGGGTGCCAACCGCAACAAGACCATCGAGATGATCCATAAACTGGATTTTATGGTGACCGTCGATATTGCCATGAGTGACACGGCCTGGATGGCGGACCTGGTTCTGCCGGCGCCCAGTTACCTGGAGAGACAGGATCCGGTTTCGGCCTTTCTGGCCTCGTCGGCCTGCTCCGGGGTGCTGACGCGGGATCCGGTCGTACCGGCCCTGTTTGAATCCAAACCGGTCTTCTGGATCGTCAAAGAGCTGGCCAAGCGCCTGGATCTGGCGGAGTACTTTGACTTTACCATTGAAGACTTCCGCAAGGCGCAGTTGAAGAAACTGCCCGAAGTCGCCAAAGCGCTCAAGAACGATGGGGTATACAACCTTGTCGGTCACAGCCACGGGATTCATGAGGGCAAACCGTTCAAGACCCGCTCCAAAAAAATTGAGCTCTATAATTCACGTTATGCGGAAAACGGAATCAATCCCCTTCCGGTTTACCGTCCCCCGCAAGCGGTGCCGGAAAATCATTTCCGGATCGTGGTGGGACGCAATGCCTACATTACCCAAAGCGCGAGTACGAACAACACTTTGCTGTGGGAGTTGGAACACGAAAATTGCCTGTGGATCCATCCGGTGCCGGCCAAAAGGCTCGGCATTCAAAATGAAAAGCTGGTTGAAGTTCAAAGTGCAGTGGGCAAAGGGTGGCTGAAAGCCAGAGTCACCGAAGACACCCGTCCGGACACCGTTTATATGGATACGGGATTTGGCGTTATTTCAGAAGGGCTGTCGAAAATTTTCGGCAAAGGCGCCTGCATCGCCGATGTCCTGGAAGATCATGCCGATCGGATCTCGGGGAATATGGCCATGCATGAGACCTTTGTCACCGTCAGCAAGATCTGACAGTTTAAACCACAGGTTTCAGGTTTCAGTGTTCAGGTGTCAGGTGTCAGTCTTTGGCCCAGAGGGCCTATCTGTCGGCCTTGATGCCAATGAGATAAAAGCTGTGACGGAGAAACTTCAGCTCTCGATATGACATTCAGTATGCTGACACCTGAAACCCGACACCTGAACACTTTTTGAGGGCTGACACCTGAAACCCGTTATATTGAAGGACGCGGATATGAAACAAAGCACTCCGAAAAAATACGGGATCGTTATCGATGCATCCAAGTGCATCGACTGTAAGGCCTGTATGATTGCCTGCAAAGTTGAAAACAATATTCCGGAAGGCGCCTGGCGAAACTGGATTCGGCCCTCATGGGATACGGGTGACGGTCGCAAGGCCGAGTTTCAGCCGGGGCAGTGCATGCAATGCGATACCCCTTCCTGCGTGGCAGCCTGTCCGGTGAATGCGACCTATAAGCAGCCGGATGGAATCGTTGCGATCGACCCCAAAAAATGCATCAGCTGTGGCAACTGTGTTACTGCCTGCCCTTACGGAGCCCGTTATCGAAATTCAGCCCGCCAAATTGCGGATAAATGCGATTTTTGCGAAGATCGTTTAAAACGCGGTGAGGAACCCGCCTGCGTTATCACCTGCCCGACCAAGACTCGTGTTTTCGGCGATCTCAATGATCCCGCCAGCAAGGTCAGCCGTCTGCTCAAGGATGAAAAACTAGTGCGGGTAACGGCTCCCCACGTCGACACCCGGCCCAATATCTATTACTATCAGGGCACCCGGCTTCTGGACTGGGCCGTCACACCGACACTGCCGGGCAATGTTCACATGTCACGGGAATTCTGGGAAAAGACCTGACATTTTTTTATAACTAAAGGAGGAGGTAATGCCGTTATGAAGAATAGAAAAACCGTTTGGTTGCCGGTTCTTCTGGCTCTGGTGCTGGCCGTCACGATCGGGTGCGCTGCCACACAGAAGTCTGCCGAGCCGGCCAAGGCCGACTGGCAATTCCACGACATTGTGGATGTGGCGTTCGTACAGCCATACGCTACGGTGCCTCAGTCAAAAGGGGTGATGATCGTTGATTCCCGGCCGTACAAGCCCAAATATGCCAACGGGCACATTCCTACGGCCATCAGCATTCCGGACAGTCAATTTGGCAAAATGACGGATCAGCTGCCCAAGGATAAAAACACACTGCTTATTTTTTATTGTGGCGGCCCCACCTGAAAGCTGAGTCACAAATCCGCCTGGAAGGCGGAAAAACTCGGATACACAAACGTTAAGGTCTTTGCCGCCGGTTTTCCGGCCTGGA
>JAHEIW010000053.1:14385-25613 GCA_024639185.1 Deltaproteobacteria bacterium
ACACTGCTTATTTTTTATTGTGGCGGCCCCACCTGAAAGCTGAGTCACAAATCCGCCTGGAAGGCGGAAAAACTCGGATACACAAACGTTAAGGTCTTTGCCGCCGGTTTTCCGGCCTGGAAAAAGGCTTACGGGGCAGCGCCGGCCGCCTTCCAAGTTAAAGCCGGGGAAGAGGAAGGTTCGATCGACATTGCGACCTTTGAGAAGATTATCAAAGAAAATCCACAAAGCATTTTGTTGATCGATGTGCGCGATCCTGATGAATATGCGGCCGGTGCATTCAAATCGGCCGTTAACATTCGCACCGATGAACTGGAGAAAAAAATCGCCACCCTGCCGGCAGATAAACCCATCGTGTTTGTCTGTAATACCGGTGCCAGAAGCGGTGAGGCCTATTACATGGTTCAGGACGTTCGGCCGGAATTGAAAAAGGTCTATTATCTGGAAGCCGAAACGATTTATGACCAAGACGGATCGGTGAAAATCACCAAGCCTCAATAAAGAAGCATCTTTGGCCCTGACCTTCGGAAAGTGCCGGGGTTGGGGCCAATCTCACCGAAAACGACGTCTTATTTCAAAGATGGCGTGTCGATAAAAACCATCATGCGTCTTTGATACTGCAGTTTGATCCAGCAATGATTTCAAGAATTGCCTTCAGCAGCGAAGCCATCAGCGGGTAAAAGCGACATTTCTTTTCAACCACAAGCCTGGCCTGAAATTGGGATATCCATGGCAGCATGATTTCGGCGGCAAATGTTGAGGCTTCGTCGATCAAATCATTGTCATTGTCAGACCACCCTTTTGCCAGCAGGAAATAAAGATATTCCATTTCAATCGATATGTGATCCGGGGGTTCACGGATGTCTTTTGAAAGGGACAGGCCTTTTAATTCGTAACGATTTTTCATATCAATGGCCGGCGCTCCCATCAACAGCGCCTTTTCGCCATCTTCACTATTTGCATAGCATGATTCATAAAGGGGTGCGGCGACACCCTTTCGATCACTGATGAAAAGACGCACATAGCCTTCCTCCAGATGCTGGAAAAAAGACTGGGCATTCGTGAACTGCTTTAAAATGGACTTGATTTTATGAATATCCCCGGCGCACCGTTGTACGGCAAACTTATCAAATGCGCCCAAAATGGGTTCTTGCAACATCTCGGTGCATTTTTTCAGATCAGGCCCCCAGAAGACGCCAGCCATTTCTTTAAGAATTTCCAGGAGCGCCTGCTGATGGTCTTCAGTCAATTTTATTGATGCTTTCATTTAATTCCGATGGTGTGATTTAATCTGTAAAAAAGATCAGTACCATATAAACATAAAGTCAAAAGAAATCATATCAATAATTTGTGAAAGCGGCCCTAATTTCTTTCCTGTCAGACGCATATCCGCATATCCTTCAAATTGTATATTACCTCTTGATACCCAAAAGAAAAACAAGACCCTCGAGTTTAATACTTGGGCTGGGAGCCCTCGATAAGACCTCTTGCAAAATTTTGATGGATTGCTTATGCATTAGGCAATTGAAAAGGTTATTTCAGTGGCTTGTCGGCAACACATTAGACAGCAAAGGGGAAGGCCCATGACACAAGTTACCAAACAGGAAAAGATAAAAAGAGCAGCTGGCGTTATCTGCAAACAGGGTATGGTTCAGTTCCAGTTGAGTGATACGGCGATCGCTATTGTTGCTTCCGTGGTAGGGGACAATGAAGATGAACTTGACCTGATATATGCATTTCGTGAAAAGCCCTCTCAAACAATGGACCAACTCGTGGAATCGAGCGGATTTGCAGCGGGAAAAGTCGAGCAGCTGGCAACAAGCCTTGCAAAGAAAGGACTTATTTTCAATCAGCCCAGTTCTGCCGGGCGCATGGTCTACAGGCTTTTGCCATTCATGCTGGTGGGGCTGATGGAATACAAATTCATGGTGAAATTAACCGGAAGCCAGGAGGAAAAGGACCTTGCCAAGTTGTTTGAAAAGCTGTTGGCAGGACTCCGCTACCAAATTCAGAATAATTATGATGCGCTTTCGCCTCTTTTTAATACGGCCCCAGCCGTAGACCGAACCGTGCCTGCCAGGATAACGGAAGACGGGAAACCGATTCAGATAATACCGATCCATAAGACACTGGAGACTCCCGAAGAATTTGTTGTTCCAAGTCAGACGGTTGAAGAAATTATCAACAAATTTGACGACATTGCCGTTGGATATTGTTTTTGTCGCCAGCGGCGTAGTTTGTTGGGTGAACCCTGCAGCGCCGATGCCCCCACATTAAACTGCTTTACATTTGGCAAATCCGCGCGCCATACTTCAGCCCAGGGATTTGCCAAAAAAGTCTCCAGGGATGAAGCCCTGGAAATCATGCAAGAGGCAGAGAACGCCGGATTGATTCATAAAGCCTTTCACCCGGGTTCCAGAGAATCAAAGCCGGAAACAAGCATCTGTAACTGCTGCAAGGATTGCTGTGATACCCTGGAGCTTTGGCGAAGCGGCACCCTGCCGCTGATCAATTCGACCTACCATCTTTCCGTGATCAATTTGGAATTCTGCACCGGCTGCGGCGCGTGCGTGGATTGGTGCCCTACGGATGCTATTATTTTGAATGATCAGGAGCTGGCGCAGCGTGATGAAAGTGCCTGCCTTGGTTGCGGAGTTTGTTCCCGGTTTTGTCCGGAGGGAGCCATTTCGCTCAAAGAGGGCTTACGACGCGTATTTATTATGCCGCCGCGCTTGCGCAAATCATGAATGGCATCGCCGGTAAAATTTAAGTATAAGCATATCTATCCGATTTGGGAAAATTAATGCTTTAATTTACCTTAAGATTATGTCGCTTATTGAATTTTGGTTTTATAGAGCCTCAGACTGTTGGTCACTACCGACACACTGCTGAAGGCCATGGCCAGGGCGGCCAGGATGGGGTGCAGTTGGCGTAGCATGTTCGGCAAAGATTCAAAGGGGTACAGGATTCCGGCAGCCACCGGAATTAAAATGACGTTATAGCCAAAAGCCCAGAAGAGATTCTGTTTGATGGTACGCATGGTGGCGCGGCTTAAGCGAATAGCTCTGGGCACCCCTTTTAGGCTGCCGCTGGAAAGGATGACATCGGCAGTTTCAATGGCTACATCGGTACCGGTGCCGATGGCCAGTCCGACATCGGCCTGGGCCAGCGCCGGGGCGTCGTTGATACCGTCACCCACCATGCCGACCCGTTGGCCGTCTTGCTGTAATGCTTTGACTTTGGATGATTTTTCATCTGGCTTTACTTCGGCAATGATATCATCAATATGGACCTGGTCACCAATGGTTTGGGCTGTTGCCAGATTGTCACCGGTGAGCATAACCACCTTAAGACCCTGATCCTGCATTTCTCGAATCGCTTCTTTTGAATCTGTCTTGATTTCGTCGGATACGGTCATCAGGCCGCAAAGCCGATTGTTGCGCGCCACCACCATCACCGTTTTGCCCTGGGATTGCAGCTGCTGGATTTGTTCGGAGACCGATCCGATGGAAATATTTAATTCCTTAAACCAGGCGGGTTTTCCCACCATCACTGTATTTCCGTTGACTGTTGCCTGAACTCCCTGCCCTCCGTGCGCCTTAAATTCCTGAGGATCAGCAAGCGTCAGCCCCTGCAATTCAGCATGCCGCACAATGGCTTTGCCAAGTGGATGTTCCGAGCCTTTTTCAACCGAGGCGCCTGATTCAAGAAGATCCCTGGCGTTATGGCACTCCGGCTCGATTGGTATGATGTCGATTACAGCAGGTTTGCCGATGGTGATGGTGCCGGTTTTATCCAGCACAACGCCATCGAGCTTGGTGGCCGTTTCAAGAGCTTCGCTGTTTTTAAACAGGATTCCCCTTTCGGCGGCTTTACCGGTGCCGGCCATGATAGCGGTGGGAGTGGCCAGCCCCAATGCACAAGGGCAGGCGATGACCAGCACGGCCACCAGGCGGATCATGGCAGGTACAAATTCTCCGGAAATAGCCCACCAGACGATGAACACAACCAGCGCCAGTCCAATGATGGCAGGGACGAAAATTGCAGCCACCTTATCTGCCAAAGCCTGAATGGGAGCCTTGCTGCCCTGGGCCTCCTGAACCAGCCGGATGATCTGGGCCAGAACCGTATCTTTGCCCACCGCCACCGCCCTGAATTTTAAGAGGCCTTCACCATTAATGGTGCCCCCGACCACTTTGTCACCCTCACCCTTGTCCACCGGCAGCGGCTCACCGCTCAGCATGGATTCATCCACCGAGGAGGCGCCGTCGAGAACGATTCCGTCCACCGGGATGCGCTCGCCCGGGCGCACCAACACCGTATCTTCCAGCTGCACGCGGGCGATGGGGATCTCTTTTTCAGCAGCGTTTTCGATAATCGTGGCGGTTTTAGGGCGCAGGCCGATCAATTTGCGTATCGCCCCGCCGGTGCGCCCCTTGGTTCTGGATTCCAGCATTTTACCGAGTTTGATCAGGGTAATGATGACCGCTGAGGTTTCAAAGTAGACGTGTTGGCCCAGGACTGGAAAAAGCAGCAGGGCAAAGGAATAAAAATAGGCCACCGAAGAGCCCATGGCGACCAGCACATCCATGTTGGCGCTTTTATTTTTAAGGCTTTTGAATCCGTTGATGTAATAATCCCAGCCGGTATAAAACTGAACCGGTGTGGCCAGCGCCCAGAAAAACCAGTTCATCCAGGCGGCATGGCTCCAGGCACCGATTAGATTAAAATCCCTGGCCATGCTCAAAACAAACAGGGGCAGGGCAAAGACGACGCCGACAATAAATTTACGGGTTTGATCCCGGATCTCGGCCTGGCGCGCAATTTGTTCGGCATCCTCTTCGTCTGCGGTGTCTCCAGGCGCAATAACACCGTAACCGGCAGCTTCAATGACCCGGATCATATCCGGCAGATCGACAACGCCCGGAATGTATTCTACTACGGCGCGCTCGCTGGCAAAATTGGCGCTGGCTTTTACAACCCCTGAAACCTTTTTACTCAGCGCTCTTTCAATGTTGGCGGCGCAGTTGGCACAGGTCATGCCGGTCACTGCGAGCTCAACCTTTTGGGTGGGAACCGAAAATCCCGATCCTATGATTTGGCCGATGACATCTTTGACCTGCAGTTGCTCCGGATCAAAGGAAACGGCAGCATGCTCGGCGGCAAAATTCACCTGTGCATCGGAGACGCCACTCAATTTTTTAAGCGTGCGCTCGATGTTCATGGCGCAGTTGGCACAGGTCATACCTGTTACCGGCAGGGTGATTCTGTCGTCTGACATAACTTGTCACTTGATATGGGCTGTTAGTTTCACCACAAAGGACACGAAGTTCACGAAGCGGTCTAACTTCGTATTGCTATATCTTCCTTTGTGTTCTTCGTAGTTTTTAACTGCTCTCTTCTGGTTTAGGGTTCTCTTTGAACAATAAACCAGGGATTGTGTAAGTCCTCTTTATTATACGTTAGCGGTTTTGAGGTGTCATACTGGTAAACAGCAGCACCGGCAACCTCCGCAATAGCCTGTCCGGCCGCTGTATCCCATTCCATAGTGGGGCCCAGGCGTGGGTATATATCCGCTCGGCCTTCTGCGACCAGGCAGATTTTAAGCGAACTGCCCGCAGAGATGAACTCTACCTCACCAAAAGCTTTGCGTTTTTCCTCGACATAGGCTTCCAGTTCGGCGGTTTTATGCGAGCGGCTGCCCACGATGGTCAATGCAGCCTGCCGGGGGTGTTCTGCAGGCAGCGGGTCGGACTGTTCAACGATTTGCGCGAGCAGAATGTGGGCTTGTTCATCTGAATCTGCCGGGGCATCTTGCAAGTCCCTGAAGGGGCCGTCTTTAAACTTATAGGCGCCAAAGCCTTGGGCGGCGAAATACAGTGTCTGTCGATCCGGCACAAAAATAGTGCCCAGCATAGGACGGTTGTTTTCAACCAGCGCTATATTGACCGTAAATTCGCCGTTGCGCTTGATGAATTCTTTGGTGCCATCCAGTGGATCCACGACCCAGAAACGCTGCCAGCTTTTGCGCTGCGCATAAGGTATGTCTTTGCCTTCCTCACTGAGAATTGGATCATCAAATTCTCTTAGCACATTCATTATGCGCTGATGGGATTTTTGGTCGGCAAGGGTTAACGGCGATTTATCGGATTTGTACGCTACGCCGAAATCTTCTGAATGGTATACATCGTTAATGTCCTGGCCGGCTGCAAGGGCCGCCTGAATTGACTTTAGGATATACGATTTTAGGTCCATGAGGCTCCGCTGAGGCTGCTGCGATAATGTCAACACCACTATGCAGCCGGATAATTGATCTCGGTCAGCTTATTTTTTATGGAATCTTCAGTGGCGGGTGTATTCCATTCAACTTCCACGCTTTTGCCTTCGATGTCGCCTTCCACTTTGGTGACACCCTCCAGTTCGGTTAATTCAGTTTTAATGGCATTGACACAATGCCCACACGAAATACCGGGGATAGAAAATGATTTTTTCTCCATGGCTTAAAACCTCCTTTATATTTCTTAAGTGCCAGAATGTCGCCTGACGATGGCTTCGAAATCAGCGGGCTGCAGAATTTGAGCAAAACGTCTGCCGTGTTTGCTGTTTTCTTTAAAAAAGCGGATGCAGTCTTTAACAATTCGGCGCACCTGTTCTTGATTGTAAACACCGGGCAGCTCTTTGGCAAGCTGAGGATGCCGTCCGAGCTTGCCGCCCAGCTGGACCCGGTATCCGGTTTGCCCTTCCGCCAGCGTACCGGTCGGGCACGCCGGAATGCACTTGCCGCACTTTAAGCACAAATCATTATCGATGACCGGGCGTTCCTGGGCGGTATCCAGGCGAATCGCATCTTCCTTGCAGGCTTCAAGACATGCCTCGCACAATGAGCAGGGCTCCTCGGTTACGACAGGTGCACAGCTGCCAATGATGCCAATGTCCTTTATTTGTGGCTGGGAGCATGCATTCGGGCAGTCCGCCAGTGTAATTCTAAATTCGTGATGGAACTTAAGATCACCTTTTACATTCTGTTTTAAAAATTCGAGCAAATCTTCTTTCTGGACATCAGATTCAATTTGCTCAACCAGTTGATCGCTGATAATTGCGCGATTGGGGCAACCACTTGGCCCGAAGCATGTCTCGATTTGATAACCCTTGATTTCTGAACTCATACTGGTCAGGTAGCGGGTCTGGGTTGTTTTAACATCTGCGAGCGATACCACGGGGTTGCCGGCTGCTGCCGCTTCTTTCTCGACGCGGGCGCGCACACGTTTGCGCACAAAGAAAGGTGCTTTTTTAATGGCATCCTCGGCTTCCGGTGTCCATTTCATCTTGTTTTTCCCTGAGATGTTTTCAGCTTCGACGATGTGCAGATTAACGGTTAATATAATTATCAATAGCGGCGTTTACAAGCAGGTCTGCTCTCATAATGCGGCAATTTTGAAGCGGTTACACTGCTTGTCATAATAATGTTCGGAATAACGCAAAAAAGGATGGCGGCATAAGTGTTGTAGCAAAAAAACGTTACGCAATCGGAACGTTTTTTTGACAACCACTATAAATGATTTTTGCTGCAGGCAGGTTAAGGTGAATGTGTTTTTTGCAGCGCTGTTTTTGCCAGTTGGGCCACCGTGCACAAAACCAGTTTTTGGTCGAGGTAGATCGTTAATTCTGCGCTATCGGCCTGTAAGGGGCCGAGTAGCTTCCGGGTGGGGTTGTTTTTAAATACCCCGGCCGCCCAGGCAGCCAGGCCGCGCAAATATGGATCGGGGTCCTGTAAAAATGGATGCAGGCATTCAACGGTATCGTTTAACAGCGGCAGTCGAGCGTGCGCCAATCGGCCGATTCCCCATAAAAGACCCCGTTGCAGGGTTTGATGCTCAAGAAAGTTTCCTTCCGGTTGCGCATAGGAGATGAGTATGCACCAGAATTCTGCAGCCAATTTTTCGTTGCGCGCCATGATTTCCCCCATGGCCTCCGGGCAGCCCCAGCCAATACCGCCGGATTCGTCGTTAAGGTGCCACATCAAACGCCGCATGATCACCCTCGCAGACTCGATGTCCGTCTCGGCCAGCCGGTCAACAACCTCTCCCATGGTGGTGACCGCCCGCCACTTTAAGGTGTCATCTGTGCTGCACAAAAATGAAAAAAGAGGGTTAACGGCTTTTCTGGCCGGTATAGCAGCAACCTCTGCCAATCCGCTTTCAAAGTCTTCCTGCAGCAGCAGTTTTTTGATCTTTATTTTCAGCTGACGACCGGTTTGTCTTTTCTTCCTCATAATTTTCTTTATTAGACTTAAAGCTGTTACCTGAATCTTGCACGAGTCAGGGTTTTCATATGCAAGGCACTTAAGGGCGAGGCAATAGTGAACTATGCCTCGGCCTTAATAACGCAGCAGATGGAAGCCTCCGGCTCGCCCTCCGGGTGAAAATGGATGAGTAATGAAAATGATCATTATCCGTTTTACACATCAAGGAAAGTATTCTCATCTCTTTTCATACAATATTCAGGAGGACCAATGGATACAGTCTACCGGACAATACTTAATGGCGTCATTGACCTCAAATACAGAATAGTCTGCCAGATCAATCACCTCGATATAACCGGCATCATTTACGCGGAATACGTCCGGGCATGTTTCCACGCATACACCGCATACAATGCAATCGCTGAGTTCAACAACAGGTACTTTCATTTTATTCGTTAACCGCTTTACCGATTTTGCGGCCGTATTCGTAACATTGTTCAAGACCGTCTTTGTCAGGAACATACTGTACTTTTAAACCCGGGTCGATCATGTCAAATTTCATGGCCTCGAGTTCTTTGGCGATGATTTTGGTGGACTCCCCGCTCCAGCCGTATGAGCCAAAGACAGCACCGATTTTATTGAGCGGCTTTAAGCCTTTCATATAGCACAGAAAATCCGCCAATGATGGAAACAATCCATTGTTGAGGGTCGGCCCGCCGACCACAACAGCCCTGGCATCGAAGACCTCGGTCATAATTTCACTGCGGTGCCATTTTCTCAGATGTAAAGGCTTGGCCGGCACCCCTTCTTTATTGATGCCGGCGGCAATGGCTTCGGCCATTTTTTCGGTGCTGTGCCACATGGTGTCGTAAATGACCACGGCTTTCTTTTGCGGTTCCTGCTGGCACCATTTGACATAAGCGTTGATGATTTTGGTTGGATCGCTGCGCCAGATGACGCCGTGGTCGGGGCAGATCATCTTGAATTCCATGCCCGAATCTATAACCGTTTGAAGGTATTTTTTTATCAGCGGAACATACAGCAGCAAAATGTTGGCAAAGTATTTTTTGGCATGAACCATAATCGCCTCGCCGATCTGATCGTCGAAGCGCTCGGGGCCGGCAAAATGCTGTCCGAAACCGTCGCTTGAAAAAAGGATTTTATCCTCCTTTAAATACGTAAACATGCTGTCGGGCCAGTGAACCATGCGGGTTTCAAGAAAGCTCAGCGTCTTTTTGCCCAGACTCAGTTCCTGGCCGGTCTCAACAGGCTGATAATTCCAGTTGCGCGCAAAATGGCGCGGCAAATTTTTATGCCCCATTTTAGAGCAATACAGGGGTTTGTCTTCGCCAACGCGATGCATGACCCGCGCCAGGCCGCCGGAATGGTCAAGCTCGGTGTGGTTGCTGATGACATAGTCAATTTTTTTGGGGTCAACTACGGCTGATATATTGGCCAGCAGCTGATCTGCAAATTCCTTTTTAACGGTATCGAGTAAGGCAATTTTATCATCCACAATTAAAAACGAATTGTAAGTCGTCCCGACATCGGTCGAATAACCGTGAAAATCCCTAATATTCCAGTCGATGACGCCGACATCATAAACACCCGGCGCAATTTCTAATGGTTCCATTTCCTTCTCCATTAAATAGATTTTAGTACGTTATAAGCCAAGCACAAAAACGCGAAATCCGGAAATCACGAATTGTAACGCTTTTATTTGTGTTTTCGTTTTTTCGTGATTTCGTGGTAAGTTGATCTTCCTTGCTGCGGTTCGCACCTTTTGAAGAGTTTGGTTTCAAATTTCGGCGCAATCGAGAAATATAAACATAATTTTTACCCGTGCAACTGGCATTCTTCACTTTGCGATTACGGCTGGCAAAAACAATTGATGCCCTTTTAATCCGCGCAAATTTTGCCGGCCTAAAAGAGCATCGAATTGCCTGTATCTCAAGGTCTGGTGTGCGTTGTTTAACTATTCTTTTTCAAAATCGGACTTGGAAGCACCACATACCGGGCATTCCCAATCATCCGGCACATCTTCCCACTTGGTGCCGGCAGCTACACCGTTATCCGGATCACCCTGTTCTGGATCATAAACATACCCGCAGATCGTGCATACGTACCTGTCCATTATCATCCTCCTTATGTTATTGAGTTGGTCACGCGAAAGCGATCTTACCAAACTTGGCTAACCTGATGCCCCAATTTTTCTAACCTGTTCCATCGACAGTTTCAAGTCTATTTTAGGAACCTGCCTCAAAAATGCATCTAACGTCCAAGGGCTTTGTTATCCAAGATAAATGGATTACACATCTATTTTTATAAACACTAAGGTGCGCATCAAACCAATTCAAAATACTCGAATATCGCGGCAAGATGCCGCTCCCACCCATTATTTTGAAAATTGATGAATCCAATGACGCTGATTATTAATAGCAGTGGGAGTGGCTTTTAGCCACGAATTTTATGCTCTGTTTTTTAATCGGTTTTGCGCTGCGTCCTTAGACGTGATCTACTATTTTTGAGACAGGTTCCTTTAATTACGATAGGTACCAAAACCCTTTTAGAGTTCATTTTGCGGCCTTTTGCCAAAAGCGCTTAATGAAGTGGAGCGCGAAATCTTGAACTGTTTGAGGGCGCTAGCCCGAGTTTTTAAGATTTAGTGTAACGAGTTTAGCGCTTTTCAAAAGTCGCAAACCAACAGAAAGCGGGTTTTGAAACGGATTCTGCCTTTCCTAAAAATTGGATCAGCCTAATGGCTTGAACATTTTTTTGCTGGCGCCACAGACCGGGCATTTCCAGTCATCCGGCAGATCTTCGAATGCCGTGCCTTTGGGAATTTTGCCTTTGCGGTCGCCTCTATCCGGGTCATAAATATATCCGCAGTTAACGGTCTGACATTGATACATCTCATGGGGCTCGGCCATCCATCCTCCTTAATGCTATCCTCACGCCAAGACGCAAAGGCGCCAAGTTTTTATAA
>JAHEIW010000163.1 GCA_024639185.1 Deltaproteobacteria bacterium
GGCTTGCCCCAGCGCAATCCCGCCGTCATTGGCGGGTACCTGCCGGTGGGCATAGACCTCAAAATGTTGGGCTTCCAGCTGCCCGATCAGACCCTTTAGCAGCAAAGAATTTTGAAAACAGCCACCGCTTAGCACCACCCGGTTTAAGTCGTGACTGCGACGAATCGCAGCACAAATCTCACCAAACAGAACGACCAGGGTCTGGTGAAACTTGACGCTGATTTCGCCGGGCGACATCCCGTTTTGAATATCCTGTACCACACCGCGAATGATGCTTTGGGGTCTTATTTTGATCGGCTTTTGCGGCAGCCACTGGATGTCATAGATGCTATCGCTGTGGCCATCGGCAAGCATTTCCAGTTCCATGGCCGCCTGCCCTTCAAAGTTCACCCGGGCGCGAATGCCGGCTATGGCCGCTACGGCATCAAACAGCCGGCCCAGGCTGGATGTTTGCGGGCAGTTGACGCCTTTTTCCATCATTTCGAGAATGATGTTAATTTTTTGCGGCTCTATTTGTTTGAGCATCGGAAGTGCCAGGTCCTGCAAGTCGTCTCCAAAGGTTGTGCGCAGGTAACTGAGGGCCATGCGCCAGGGCTCTTTTATCGCGGCGCTGCTGCCCGGCATGGGTACTTCGGCCAGATGGGCAACCCTTTCAAATTGCTTGCTTTCGGCCACCAGCACCTCGCCGCCCCAGATGGTGCCGTCTGTACCGAAGCCGGTTCCGTCAAAAGCCAGACCGATAACTGCCCCGTCCAGTTTGTGCTCGGCCATGCAGCTAACGATGTGCGCATGATGATGCTGGACGTCGATGATGTCGGTTTGGGCCTGTTCTTTGGCAAAGCGCGTGCTCAGATAGTCCGGATGCATATCGCAGGCGATTATTTCAGGCTCGATTTCGAGAATACGCTTTAAATGCGCTAGGGTCAGCTTAAAAAAATCCAGGGTCATCAGGTTTTCAAGATCACCGATATGCTGGCTTAAAAAGGCTTTATCCCCTTTGGTCAGACAAATCGTATTTTTTAGCTCGGCCCCGCAGGCCAGAATTACCGGGACCGCCTGTTTTAAAAAAATCGGAATCGGTACAAATCCGCGCGATCGCCGTATAAAACGCGCATGCCCGGCATTATGCTTGAGGATGGAATCATCGCTGCGCAAATAGATGTCCCGGTTATGAATCAAGAAATAATCGGCAATATCGGCCAGCCTCTCAAAGGCATCCTCATTATCAATGGCGATGGGCTCTTCACTCAAATTGGCGCTGGTCATCACCAGAGCCGCCAGATCTTGTTTTAACAGCAAATAATGCAGTGGTGTGTAGGGCAGCATGACGCCCCAGTATTTATTGCCGGGCGCCACCGCCTCGGAAACGGCACTGGGGGTCTTTTTTTGCAGCAATACGATCGGGCGCTGGATGGACGTCAATAATGCTTCTTCTTCGGGCCGTACCCAAGCATATTTGCGAATACTTGCCAGATTGGCGGACATGATGGCAAAGGGTTTTTCTTCGCGCAGTTTGCGTCTGCGCAATCGCATAACCGCCTCGCTATTGAGGGCATCGACCGCCAGATGATAGCCGCCCAGCCCTTTGATGGCCACAATTTGGCCCTGACGGATGCAATCCGCCGCGGTTTTAATCGGATCATCTGTGGTGAGCGGTTTGCGATGCCGATCATACAGGCTGACATGCGGCCCGCACTGGTCACAGGCATTGGGCTGGGCATGAAAGCGCCGGTTGGTCGGGTCGTCGTATTCGGCCTGGCAGAGGGCACACATCTTAAAATGCCGCATGGAAGTCTTGGGACGATCATAGGGAATATCATCGATGATGGTGTAACGCGGGCCGCAATTGGTACAATTGATAAACGGATACCGATAGCGACGATCAGCGGGATCGAAAAGTTCTTGTCGACAATCATCACAGATCGACACATCCGGCGAGATCAGGGTGGCCATTTGGGCCTGGCCCCTGCTTTTGACAATCCTGAATTTTGAATGAGGCTTCACAGATTCGGAATGGCCGGAAATGTCAACCACGTGGGCAAGCGGGGGGCATTTGGCCGTCAGGTCCGTTTCAAAGGCCCGGATGTCCTCTGCCAACCCTTCAATATGAATCGATACGCCGGCGGCCGTATTGGCCACTTCGCCTTTCAAATCATATTGATGGGCAAGGTTGTATACAAAGGGTCGAAAACCGACTCCCTGAACAATGCCGTTCACTTCGATTCTTTTGGCTGCGGTGTTATTCGACATAACGGCATCAATGGCGTGTTGTCTGGGCGGGGATGGCTCACAAATTGCGGGGCCTAAAAGGCAATTGCGCTCGTATGGCTGCAGCTGGTCTTTAATTTTGTTTGGATTCGCTCTTTTCTACCGCGGCGATCGCTTCGCGCAAAAGGTCCAATGTCTCTTGAGCCGCTGCTTGATCGAGTTTTGAAATGGCAAAGCCGGCATGCACGATAACGTAATCACCGACCCGGGCATCTTCGAGAAGCAACAAACTGGCTTCTCTTTGAACGCCTTCCACATCGATGGTTGCCATATTATTTTCAATCTTTGTAATCCTAGACGGGATTGCCAGACACATTATCTGCTGTTCCTTTCGTTGAATATTGAATACCTAAACGGTCAAGTTCCGCCAGCACCATGGCGATAACATCATCGACTTTGTTCTGAATTACGGGTGTTAAATCAACGCACATGGTGTCGATATCTTCTGGCTCGACACCGACAATGACGGTTTCCGGTACGTGATCGAGTGCCTGACAAAGGGTCAGCGCTTCCAGAAAATCAACCTGATGTAATGAATTTTTAGCCCGAATGCGATCAGGGATCGCATCGCCTGCCAGACGGTAGAGATCTCCGGGGATGCCCTTGTTACGGATGGCATCCACCACGATCAGGTGATCGGGTTTTGAAATCACCCCCAGCAAATTGATGCCGAGCACACCGCCGTCCACCAACAGCACCTCTTCAGGGAAATCGTATTCCTGCTGCATTTTTTCAATCACCCGTACGCCAAAGCCTTCATCGGAATACAAAGTGCAGCCGATGCCCAGGACCATCACATGGACGGCATAAATTTCATCAAACGGGTTTTGTTCAGACACGTCTAACCTGTTTAAACGCAATGATATTTAAAATTAAATGGACCCAACCTGAAAACGTAATTCATACACCAAAACCGGACTGAGCGTCAACCTCATTAAAAAACGGCCTTCCAAAAATTTGGAAGGCCGTTTCAATCAACAGGCGCGCATTACAGTGCTTTGATCTTGTAAACCTGGTTGGAGTCCGGATCAATCACATGGACACCGCAGGCAATACAGGGATCAAAGGAATGGACCGTTCGCAGGACCTCAAGCGGTTTCTTGGGATCCGCAACCGGCGTGCCGATCAACGATTCTTCCACCGGACCCAGTTTGCCGTTGGCATCCCGCGGACCGAGGTTCCAGGTGGAGGGCACGACATACTGGTAGTTTTTGATCTTTTTATCCTCAATCTGGACCCAGTGTCCGAGTGAGCCTCTCGGAACGTCATTCAGGCCGACGCCCATGCCGCTGTCCGGCATGTCATAGGGCTCATAGGTCTGGGTATCGCCGGATTTAATGTTTTCGACCAGTTCCATCACCCAGGCCTGATTGCGCTCGCCGATGGCCAGGGCCTCGATGCCCCGGGCGGCGGTGCGACCCAGGGTTGAAAACAGGGCGTCGGCGCCAACACCCAGCGTCTTCAAAACATTATCCACGATGGGTTTGATATCCTTGTGACCCCTGGCATAGGCAACCAGAACACGGGTCAACGGGCCCACTTCGCAGGGTTCGCCATCATAACGTGGGGCTTTGAACCAGGTATATTGGCCGTCACCCGGTCGGTATGCTGGATTTTCCTGTAACGGCTTGGTTTCACCCTCATACGGATGTCTGGCCGGGCCTTTTTCATACCAGCCCCGGGTCACATCTTCTGAAACCCGCGCCTGATTGGCCATCTTAACGCCGCCGATATTGCGGTTCATGATGACGCCTCTGGGCATGTAGAGACTGTCAGGCTCTTTGTCGGACTCAGGAAATTCACCCCAGGCCAAAAAGTTGCTCGTTCCGCCGATGGCGCCCCAGTCCTTGTAAAAGGAAGCGACCGCCAGAAGATCCGGAATATAAACATTCTTAATGAAGTCCTGGGTTTCTTTGGTGATGTACAAAAATTCGGCAATGCGGCCCGGCGTCAGGTCTCGAACGCAGGTCACACCACCGACCACCAGTGACTGCGGATGCGGATTTTTGCCACCAAAAATAGCGTGCATTCTGGCCGCCTTGGCCTGCAGGCGCAAAGCTTCGATATAATGCGCTGCGGCCATCAGGTTGGCTTCGGGCGGTAGTTTGTAGGCCGAATGGCCCCAGTAGGCGTTGGCAAAAGGCCCCAGCTGGCCGCTGTCCACAAAGGTTTTGAGGCGCTGCTGCACATTTTTAAAGTAAACGGTCCCGCCCCAGGGGGCGTTGCTGACATTATCGGCCAGTGCGGCGGTTTTTTTGGGATCGGCCGCAAGGGCGCTGACAATATCGACCCAGTCAAGGGCATGCAGATGATAAAAATGAACGATATGATCATGTTGGAATTGGGCACCCATCAGAAGGTTGCGAATGATGCGTGCATTTTTTGGAATTTTAACGCCGACGGCATTGTCGACTGCCCTCACCGAGGACAGAGCATGTGTATACGTTCAGACCCCACAGGAGCGTTGCACAAAATGGTGGGCGTCTCGGGGATCTCTGCCTTGCAGGATCATCTCAATGCCGCGAAACATCTGGCCTGAGCTCCAGGCATTGACCACCTTGCCTCCGGCCACCTCGACTTCGATGCGGAGGTGACCCTCGATTCGGGTGATTGGATCTACTACAATTCGCTGTGACATATGGTTCCTCCCTTTATGCTTGAATAGCGTGGCTAATGTCTAAAGTTCTTCATAAAACGGCGTAAATTTATCCCAGAATTTTGGCTCGCTGCAGCCGATGCAGGGCGCACCCGCCTCAACCGGCCAGCTGGTGCCGTCGTTGAATTTCGCCACCGGGCAGTTGTTGTAAGTTTCCGGGCCCCGGCAGCCGACCTTGTAAAGGCAATAGCCCATCGCAGCTTCCTCGGAACCGAATTGTTCGACAAACTCCTCGTTTTCAAAATGCGCCCGTCGCGGACACTGATCATGGATGGTTTTCCCATAGGCCCACACTGGACGACCCAGGTCATCCAGGGCCGGCAGTTTGCCCAGCAATAGATAATTGACCACCGTGCCGACAAAATTGATGCCGTTGGGTGGACATCCGGCTATGTTGACGGTTTTGATGCCCATCACTTCACCGACCCCTTTATAACCGCCGGGGTTGGGATTTGCCGCTGGGATATTGCCGAAGCTGGAGCACGAACCGTTGCAGATCACACCGGCAGCCTTGGGTATGATGTCCTGGGCAATTTCTAAAAATGTGCGGCCGCCAATTTTGCCGTAGCCGCCGTCGAATTTGGTGGCAATGGCACCTTCGACCACGCAGATGAATTTGCCTTTGTATTGATTGGCTGCGTGTTGAAGCTGCTCTTCGGCCTGGCGCCCGGCAGCGGCCATGATGGTCTCGTGATATTCGATCGAAAGAATCTCAAGAACCAGCTCATCGATCCAGGGATACATGGATCGAATTAGGGATTCCGTGCACCCGGTACACTCACCAAAATGCAGATAAATGACCGGTGGACGCTGTGCCGGTGCCGCAAAGACTTCCGCCACTTTGGGCACAAACGATGACGAGAGCCCCATGGTGGCCGTCAGGAAGGTACAGAACTTCATAAAGTCCCTTCGGGAGACCCCCTTGCCCTCCAACCTCTCATAAAATGCCTTTTCTTTTTCCATTTGCACCTCCTTGATGCGATTAAAGATCATTCAGTTAACAGCTACAGTAACCCCGTTAAACTTTGCACAGAGGTCCAACTTACCGATTTAGCTGACTATTTCCATCGCTGGCGAGACTAAACTGGCAGGGTGCTATTGAAGACCGCAACGCTTAGTTGAAACCGGTCTTTCAATAAGAGCAATACGCCCTAAAAAATTGGTTGCCTTTTAAAAACTGAATAAGATTTTTATGTAATGGAAACACAGCATAAAGTCAACGAAAAAATACGGATTTGGGGGCTTATTTTAAGGCTTTTTGTCTGCAAAACGGGTGTGCGCTTAGCGGGCCTGCGTGGCGGCGGGAGGGCCATCCGGCTGGCCCGGACGGCTAAACCTCAGGAAACATAAAAATATAAATATCAGAATGTTATCCTATATTTAACGAACGCGTACGGATGATCTCAACTGTCATTTGGGCCATTGCTATAGTCGTCATCGGCAATTTTTAAAGACGAGTTCAGTTTGCTGATCTTATCTTTTTCCTCGTATCCGGATTCAAAATCATCCTCAAGCAAATCATCCACGTCTTCGCCCTGCTCCGCAACCGGCTTTTCATCGGCCGCTTTTTGGGATTCGGGTTCAGATTCTACGGCGAGCAATTCCAGATCATCGAAATAAAGATCCAAAGATTGATGGTCTTTGGTGGTATATAATGCGGTGACACTTTCGGCTATTTTGGTAGCATAAATCCCGGGCGGATATAGATTGTTGGTCCGTAAAGCGGCAACCAAATGACGACTACCCTGTTTAATGGCGGCGCGGATCATCTTTGAATCGTAGGTTTCTTCACACAGCAGTGATAAAATTTGCTTATCAAGTTCGGCAAATTCACGGATAATCAATTGATTGTTTTTATCGTCTCTGACAATGGTGTATTTTTGTTTCATTTAAAATTCCTTTCTAATGAAAACAAAGGTATTTTACAGAACCACTCAAAGCCTTCGAAACCACAAAAAATATGACCTGTCAACACCTAATGCAATGTTCAAATACATGGGGCCTCCCAGGCAAAAAATCGTGTTTATGATGCACAGATAAAGAGGTTTCCAGGGGGATTTGATGTCTAAAGGCAAAGACCTGATACCGCCAATGCATGCGCATTTGATGTTGGTCTGATCGGATTATGCCTGAAAAAGCACTTTTGCATGCAGACAAATATATTGACCATGCATGCCTGGAATGGTAATTATATTAGTTTAATAACAGCATTTTTATG